>JANYFU010000630.1 GCA_025359665.1 Caulobacteraceae bacterium | reverse complement strand
GCCCCGCTCAACCCCTCCACCCTTTTACAAGAGACGGCGGAATGCGTGGAGATCCCGTCAAGCTGGAGCCCCCATCCCGGCCTCGGGCCGGACTTCCCCCAGCGGGGGAAGAGAGGCGCCCATCTCCTCCCCCGCTGGGGGTGGAGGTCGCATGCGACCGACCGGACCACCGAAGGTGGTGGAGGGGGCGAAGCCGCGGAGATCCCGCCGGGCGCCGCGCCATCCCCTCCCGCGATCAACCGCTGTTGGGCAACACCTCCGACAAAATAAATCACCCTTTCCGACCGTAATTTTCGTTAAATCCGCGATGGACACACGGTTATTACGTCTGGTAGCAATAAGAAAATCTGGGGGGGAAATCATGAAAATCAATACGGTCGCCACGGCGGCCATCTTGCTGGCTGTCGGTCTTTCCGGCTGTGCGACCGTCACGCGGGGCACATCGACTAAATTCAACGTGCAGACCACGCCGCCCGGCGCCGGGGTGAAAACCTCCACCGGCTTCACCTGCTCGCCCACGCCCTGCGGCATCAAGATGCCCCGCAAGGATGCGTTCGAGGTCACGGTCTCCAAAGAGGGTTTCATCCCGGTGACGCAGCATGTTCGCAGCGTCGTGGGCGGTGGCGGCGCCGCTGGCATGGCGGGCAATGTGATCGCTGGTGGCGTGATCGGCATGGTGGTCGATGGCTCCGATGGGGCGATGAACGACCTGGTCCCCAATCCGATGGTGGTGAACCTGGTGCCGCTTCCCCCGCCGCCACCTGTCGATCAGGCGCCCGCCGACCCGGCCCCGGCGGATCCGGCCGTCGCCGCTCCGGCCCCGGCGACTCCGGCCGCGGTTTCATCGGCTGACGCGGCCGCGCCCAAGCCGTGATGGCCCGCGCCGGCGTGGGCAGGATTCTGGCGGTCGGACTGCTGGGCCTCGGCCTGACGGTCCTCGCCGCCTGCGCCACCCCGGCTTCCTCCGACCGGATGTCGATCGGCGCCGGCGATTCCGCGCCTCCGGCTTCGGGGTCGATGGGCGACCACGCCTTTCGCGTCGGCCGCGTCAGCGGTGGCGCCGCGACCAGCGTCATCGGCCTTTCGGAAGTCTCCGACGACGCGCTGCGCGCCGCCCTGGGCGCCTCATTGCGCAATCTGGGCTATCTGGCCGATGATCAGACCAAGGCGTCCCTGGTGATCGACACCGATCTGGTCGGTCTCGATCGACCAGTGGCGGCGCTCGACCCGGTGCTGATCTTCGTGCCGATCGACCTGACCGTCACCGTCAGGATTCACTATACCGTCACCCGCGCGGCCGGCGGCCCGCCGTTGTTCGACGACATCGTCGCCACCACCGGCACGGCTACCGCCAGCGACGCGGCCACGCCGGCCGGCCGGGTCCGCAAGGCCAATGAAGCGGCCATCCGCCTCAACATCGTCGCGTTCCTCCAGCGTTTCGCCGCTCGCCGGGGAGCATGATCGCTATAGTGTCCTGAGCATGGACACGGACCAAAACATCCCCGACACCCCCGCCGCCAGACTGCTCGGCCGCGAGGTGGTGTCGTGCGACCCGGCGCGGGGAGAGGCTGTGGTGCGCTACTTCGCGCCTGCCGAATTCGCCAACCGTCACGCAACCGTCCAGGGTGGCCTGCTCGGCGCCATGCTGGATTCGGCCGCCGGCATCGCCGGTTCAACCGACTTGCCGCCGAACCTGACCGCCGTCACCGCGCGGCTCGAGGTGGCTTTCCTCAAGCCGGCGCCGCTGGGTCCACTGATCGCCACCGCCCGCCGGATCTCCCGCGACGACCGGACCATCCACGTCGAAGCCAGCCTCGCCGACCCCACCGGCCGTGTCCTCGCCACCGCCAGGGCCGAGATGCGCATCCTGCCGCGGAAGACCTGAAACGCCCCGCCAGGCTGGAGCCCCCTCCACCGCTTCGCGGTCCCCCTCCCCCAGCGGGGGAGGAGAGGCCAGTCTCCAACCTTTCTCTTCCCCCGCTGGGGGAAGTCCGCCCGAAGGGGGGGATGGGGGCTCCAGCCTGGCGACCACCCCTCAACCCCCGCCACCCACCTTAACCGGCGCGGTCTCCCGCATCATCAGCATTGCCGCCAGGCCCACCACCACCCCGACCGCCATATAGCCGGCCGGGGCCAGGGGGCTGTGCAGGGCGCCGGTCAGCCAGGCCACGTTGAACTGCGCCGAGCCGCCGAAGATCGAGATCGCCACCGCATAGACCAGGGCCAGCGTCCCCGACCGCACCCGTTTGGGCAGGGATTCGGTCACCGCCACCAGCACCGAGGAAGACGAGATGCTCGTCGCGACGCTCAGCAACGCCGTGGCCCCCAGCAGCACGACCCCGCTACGATAGGTCGAAATGGCCCAGAAACACGGCCCAATCAGCGCCAGCAGCGCCACCCACGGGACGATCATCACCGGCTTGCGACCGTACCGGTCCGACAGCCAGCCGCCCAGCGGATCGAAGATCACGCCGGTCAATCCCAGCACCACCGTGGCCCCGAACCCCAGGCGGACGGGCATGTGCAGGGTCGCGGTGGCGTAGGTGGTCAGATAGTCGAGCACATAGCCCACCGTGGTGCCGGCGGCCAACATCATCAGCGCCAGTATGGCGACGCGCCTCGCCGTCACCGGCGGTCCGGCCGATCGCGTCGGCG
>JANYFU010000607.1 GCA_025359665.1 Caulobacteraceae bacterium | reverse complement strand
CCTGCTCGGTCAGGGCGCGCGCCAGGGCGGGGTTCATCGATGGGAAGGGCATGAAGATCCAGTTCAGGGGGTCGGAACGGGGCTAGTCGCGTATTCGACCTTTCGCCCTTCTATCCGCCGGCTATTGTGACAGCAAACTAGGGCGGAGACACGGCCATGGCCGACGGCGCGGTGGATGTGGCTCGAAATGAGCGCCTGGCGGCAGCGAAAGCCATGGCCTACGCCACCCCGCTCGAGGAATTTCAGGTCGCCGACGTTGGTTTGTTCACCAGCGACACCCACTGGCCCTGGTTCGAGCGTCTGCGCAACGAGGATCCGGTCCACTGGTGCGGGAGCAGCGAGTTCGGCCCCTATTGGTCGGTCACTAGGTTCAACGACATCATTGCAGTGGACGGCAATCATCAAGTGTTCTCGTCCAGCTCCGAACTGGGCGGCATCGCCATCGTCGATTCGCCGGAACCCAACCGCACGACCAGCTTCATCGGTCTCGACCCGCCCAACCACGACGCCGAGCGCAAAGTCGTCTCGCCGATGTTCTCCACGGCCAGCATGATGGGCATGGCCCCGCTTATCCGCGAGCGGGCCGCCAGAATCCTCGACGAGCTGCCGGTCGGCGAAACCTTCGACTTCGTCGATCGGGTGTCCGTGGAGCTGACCAGCCAGATGCTGGCCACGCTGTTCGACTTTCCTTTCGAGCATCGCCGCCTGCTGCCCCGGGCTTCCGACCTGATTCTCACCCCACCGGGACCCGACGGGTTGGTGGCGACCGAGGGCGAGCGGCAGGCTGAACTGTTCGCCACCATCACCCGCTTCATCGAATTGTGGAATCAACGTCGGGGCGCGGGCGCGAGGAACGATCTGATCTCCATGCTGGCCAACGATCCAGCGACGGGCGGCGAGGATCCCTACGCCTATGTGGGAAATCTCATCCTGCTGATCGTGGCCGGCAGCGACACCACGCGGCATTCGATCACCGGCGCACTACTTGCCATGAACGAGACGCCGGACGTCTATCGAAGGCTCCGCGAAACCCCGGCCCTGCTGGAAAACGCTGTTCCCGAGATCATCCGCTGGCAGAGCCCCGTGGCCCACATGCGCCGCACGGCCCTGTCCGATCATCAGCTCGGTGGCAAGACCATTCGCAAGGGCGACAAGGTGGTCATGTGGTATGTGTCCGGCAATCGCGATGAGACGGTGATCGACAATCCGGACGCCTTCATCATCGACCGGCCCCGCCCGCGCCAGCACGTGGCCTTCGGCTTCGGCGTTCACCGTTGCGTGGGCAATCGCCTCGCCGAGATGCAGCTGCGCATCGTCTGGGAAGAGATTCTGAAACGTTTCCCCCACATCGAAATCATGGACGAACCGCGCCGACTGCGGTCTAACTTCGTCAAGGGTTACGAAACCTTGCCGGTCCGCATTCCCGCATAGGACGCCGGCGACAACAGGGAAGAAGAGATCATGGCGGACGGCTCCAATCCAATCGTCGCCGACGAACGCCTGAAGGCGGCCCGTGACCTCGCCTGGTCAACGCCTCTGGCCGATTTCAATGTCGGCGATCCGGTGCTGTTCCAGACCGACAGCCACTGGCCCTGGTTCGAGCGGCTGCGCGCCGAGGAGCCGGTGCATTGGTGCCGCGACAGCGAATTCGGACCCTACTGGTCGATCACGAAATACAACGACATCATGGCCGTGGACACCAACCACGCTGTGTTCTCGTCCGAGGCGGGGCTTGGCGGCATCACCATCCGCGACGCGCGCGCCGACCTGCGGCGGCCGAGCTTTATCGCCATGGATCCGCCCAAGCACGACGCCCAGCGCAAGGCCGTCAGCCCTATCGTCGCGCCGCACAACCTGGCGAAGCTGGAGCCAATCATCCGCGAGCGGGCCGCCGCCATCCTCGACCGGCTGCCCAGGGGCGAGACCTTCGATTGGGTGGATCGTGTGTCGATCGAGTTGACCACCCAGATGCTCGCCACCCTGTTCGACTTTCCCTTCGAGCATCGCCGCCGCCTGACCCGCTGGTCGGATGTCGCCACCAGCATGCCCATGAAGGGTGGCCTTGTGGAGACCGAGGATGAGCGTCAGGCGGAGCTGATGGAGTGTTTGAACGTCTTCCTGGGATTGTGGAACGAGCGGGTGAACACCGAACCTGGCAATGACCTGATCTCGATGATGGCGCATAGCGACGCCACGCGGAACATGACCCCCGACGAATATCTGGGCAACATCATCCTGCTGATCGTCGGCGGCAACGACACCACCCGCAATTCCCTGACCGGCGGTCTGCTGTTCCTCAATCAGAACCCCGATCAGTACCAGAAACTGCGCGACAACCCGGACCTGATCCCCAACATGGTGCCGGAGATCATCCGCTATCAGACACCGCTGGCTCACATGCGCCGCACGGCCACCGCCGACTACGAACTGGGCGACAAGACCATCCGCAAGGGCGACAAGGTGATCATGTGGTACGTCTCGGGCAATCGCGACGAGACCGCGATCGAGAACCCGGGCGCTTTCATCATCGACCGCGAGCGGCCCCGCCAGCATCTGTCGTTCGGTTTCGGCATTCACCGCTGCGTCGGTAATCGCCTGGCCGAGATGCAACTACGCATCGTCTGGGAGGAGATCCTCAAGCGTTGGGACCTCGTCCAAGTGATGGGCGAGCCCCGACGAGTCAGGTCGAGCTTCGTCAAGGGCTATGAGACCCTGCCGGTGCGGATCCCGTCGTGAGCGGAGCGCCTGGCAAGACCCGAAGGAAGGATATCGCCCGCGCCTGGACCGAGAGAAAGCGCGTTCAGGGGGTGTTCGCGGTTCGCTGCGCGCCAACGGGTCAGGTCTGGGTTTCGGCTAACCGAAACCTCGACACCAAGGAGAACAGCCTGTGGTTCTCACTCAGGAACGGTGGTCACCCTAATAAGACGGTCCAGGCGGCCTGGCACACCCATGGCCCAGACGCCTTCTCCTATGAGATCGTCGAGGAAATCTCCGACGAGGGCCTGACGCCGGTTGGTTTAGCCGATCGGCTGAAGGCGCGTGAGCGTCATTGGCGGGAGGCCTTGGCCGCGACCGCCCTGGTCGGCTGATCCGCGGGCGCTACTGGTCCGGGGTCACGACCTTGAAGCCTTGCGCCTTCAGGCGTTGCAGCACCCCGCCCTGGGCCAGAAGGGTGCGAAGATTCACCACCGCCACGCTGTGGCCGGGCTTGGTCAGGGCTTGGGCGATGGTCGCGGTGGAGTCGTTCATCGACCGAGTGATGACGTCCGCGCCCTCGGGCAGACTGTTGACGCATTTCTCATAACCGCGCTGGGCCGAGAGCGCCGCCGCAATATCACCACGCGCCCAGCCTTCCCCAGCGGCCCTGATGCGCTCGCCGCCCGCCTCCACCTCGTCGAGGGCATCAGCCATGCAGGCCGGTCCCGAAATGGCCAGGCCCGTCTCCGCCGCGCGGAACACCGGTACGGCCTTGTATGTCCCAGCCGGTACGATCTTCACGCCCTTGCTTCGCGCCAGCCGGTCGATGGTCGCCTGGGGTTCTGACAGGTCGAGCCTGGCCTGTTTGCGAAAGTCCGCGACCATGAGCAGGCCCGCCGCCAGCGGTGTCCAGTTCGAATAGGCGCGCGGATCTTTGGTCAACTTCACCCGGTCGGTCAAAAACCGCGCCCGTAGGGCCGGTTGCAACGAATCCTCCATGGGTGACTTTGAGCGGAAGTGCCGACGGATGTTGATGAGGGTGAAGATATCCCCGAGACCAACGCTCACCCTGGGCGGGCCAATCAGCTCATTGGCGCCGTCCAGATGACGCGCTGTCGCCGCCGAGTCCCATTTTAGGCCCTTTGGCAGCGCCCCTGGAGATCCCAGAATATAAACCGTCGATGTCGGACTGGACACCCGCCACCAGGCCGGACCCCTGATCTTGGC
>JANYFU010000604.1 GCA_025359665.1 Caulobacteraceae bacterium | reverse complement strand
TGGTGGGTGTCTTCGCCGCGGGCGCCACCCTGTGGGGCGCCATCCAAGCCAGCGGCCAGACCGAAATCCTGGTGCTGGCGGTCGATCGGCTGCTGTTCGTGTTGATGGTGGTCGAGGTGATGCATACCGTGCGGGTATCGTTCCAGTCGGGCAAGCTGGTGTGCGAGCCGTTCCTGATCGTCGGCCTGATCGCCTCGATTAGGCGAGTCCTGGTAATCACCCTGGAGTCTTCCCAGGTACATCAGCCGGGCGAGTGGAACCCCACGGCCCAGGCCATACTCAATTCCACCATGCTGGAACTGGCCGTGCTGGCCGGTCTGATCCTGATCATGGTGGTCTCGATCGTCATGCTCCGTCTAAGCGACCGCTTCTCTGGTAGTACCGGCGCGGGCGGTTAGGCCGCCTTTCTGTCCGCGGGGGTTTCCTCGTCGTCCTCGGCCAGGAAAGCCTCGATCAGCGGCGCCGATTCGCCGGCCCGGGAGACCAGGAACAGATGGCCGCCGCGAACGATTTCCAGCCGTGCGCGGGGGAGCAGGCCGGCCAGAATCTTGCCGTTGATCATCGGTACGATGCGGTCGTCCTCGCCCATCAGCACCAGGGTCTTGGCCTTGATGAACGGCAAAAAGACGGCGCTGGTCCAGCCCACCATGGCCGCCAGCTGATAGGCGTAGCCGCGCCGGCTGGGTGGCTGGAGGCGTGAGATATGACCGGCCCCGCCGGCCGATTCGCCATACAGCGCCTGGAAATTCTCCCGCATATAGTCCGGATCGATATAGCGGCGCGGATTGGCCATCTTCGACAGCACCTTGGGATCGCCCGGAACCATCAGTATCCCCGCCGCGGTTGCCGCCAGGACCAACTTTCCTACCCGGCCAGGATGCTGGAAAGCGAACTGTTGGGCCATGCCGCCGCCCCACGAGACACCCATCACGTCGACCTTGCCGGCATAACCCAGCATGTCGAGCAGCCGGGCGGTGCGCAGCGCCATGGTCCAGGGACGATAGGGAAATTTAGGATCTGGCGAACCGCCGACCCCGGGCATGTCGAAGGTGATGATGTCCCGGTCGGGAAACCACTCGGCCAACGGGCTCATCAACTCGATATTGGCCCCGATGCCGTTGAAGAACAGCAACGGACGCTGAATCTCACCGACGATCGGGTTTTCGGCCTTCCAGACCGCCACGCGCAGCGGCCGGCCACCGGCCTGCATCAACTCGATCCTGGGTGCGCGGCGCGTACTTTCGGCCAGGGCGGGGTCAACAACCAACGGAATTCCTTTCAGTCGAACACATAGGCGCCCGGCGCGGCGTCGCCTGGCGGGTGCTGGCGGGAGCCGAGCGTCTTGCGCGCGGGTTTCAACGCGCCAGACCGCGTTTGTAGCCACCCCAGCCAGAACGGCCACCACGATCCGGCGTGCTGTTTGGCTTGGCTGGCCAGCCAAGCCTCCTGATCGGCCGGTGGCCGGGTCTCGCTACGGAAATATTTGGCCTTAGGGTTACCTGGGGGGTTCAGCAGCGACTGGATATGGCCGGCTTGCGACAGGATGAACTCGACGTTCGGCGATCCAACCAGCTGGCTGATCCGATAGCAGGCCTTCCATGGCGTGATGTGGTCGGTCACGCCGGCGACGATGAACATGTCCTGGGTCACCTTGGTGAAATCCACCACATGGCCGGCCACGGTCGTGGTTCCAGGCCGCGCGAACGGCTGGGTGTCATAGAAGTCCAGGTAGTCGGCGTGCAGTGCCGCTGTAAGATTGGTGGAATCGTTGTTCCAGTAGAGCACGTCGAAGGCCGGCGGCGGCTCGCCATGCAGATAGTTGTTGACCACATAGTTCCACACCAGGTCGTTGGGCCTCAGCCACGCGAACGTCCGCGACAGCGACGCTCCGTCGAGCACACCTTTTTTTGCCGAGCGCCGCTTGGCCAGTTCCAGACCGTGTTTCGAAACCAGCGCCCCGGTCTCGCTGTCCGACGACCGTGGATCGAGCGCACAGACCATCAAGGTCGCCGATCCCACCCGGTTATCTCCCGCCGCCGCCAGCTTGCTCATCAGGGTCGCCGCGGTAATGCCGCCCGAACAGGCGCCGGAAATGTTCACCGTCTTGGACTTGCTGATCTGGCAGATTACGTTAATCGCCTCCACCAGCTGATCGACATACTCGCTCAGGCCCCAATCGCGGTGCTCGGCTGTCGGGTTGCGCCAGCTGACCATGAACGTCTGGATGCCGCCGGCCGCCAGAAAGCGCACGATACTCTTGTCCGGCGACAGGTCATTGACATAGGCCTTGTTGATCTGCGGCGGGATGATCAGGAACGGAATGGCGTGGACCTTGTCCGTCGCCGGCGCGTACTGGATAAGTTCCATCATCGGCGTCTTGTGGATTACCGCGCCCGGCGTGTTGGCCAGGTTGCCGCCGACCTTGAACGGCCGCTTGTCGACCTGACTGACGATGCCGTCGTTCTTGGTGATGTCCTCGTAGGCGTTTTGCAGGCCCCGCACCAGCGATACGCCGCCGGTCTCCAGGGCCTTCTTGATCGCCGAGGGGTTGCCGATCAGGGCGTTGGTCGGGGCGGCCGCGTCCAGCATCATGGCGGTGACGAAACTGGCCTGGGCGCGCTCGCGCTCGTTGAGATCCACGTCATCCACCCAGCCCTCGACGCCTTTGCGCACGGCCAGGTAATATTGCATCGTCGCCTTATACAGCGGGTTGGCCAGCCAGGTCGGGTCCAGGAATCGCTTGTCCTTGGGGTCCGGGGCCAGCTCTGAGCGGTTGGTGACGATCTTGCCCACCTCGCCGGTGAACTTCTTCAGATGCTTGATCGACTTCATCGGCCGCCCGGACGTTTCGCGCAGCATCATTCCCACCGCGCCGATCAAGTCTTCCCGCGCCAGCCCCATCAGCGGGTTCATGGCCGTGGTGCTCTCGGCCGGTTCGCCGTCGAGCTCGATTCCGCTGTTGGACATCCTAGGCTCTCCCCGATGCGCGGGTCGACGCGATTGGGGTTCGCGCGCGCATCTGTTGCAACTATCCTCTAGGCTTCCGGCACGCTGTCAACGGCGGGGAGTCGATTTGGACACCAAGGCGAGAATCCTCGAAACCGCCCTGGAGCTGTTCAATGCCGAGGGGGCCGGAGCCCTGTCGGCCGTGGACATCGCCTCGGCCCTCGAGATCAGTCCGGGCCATCTCTACTATCATTTCAAGGGCAAGCCGGAGATCCTGGCCGCGCTGACTCTGGCCTATCAGGGCGAGGTGGAGCTGGTTCTGGACTCGGCGGTGAGCGCCTGCAGAGGAGAAGGCGCGACCTTGGAGACCCTGTGGACTCACGTCCACATCCTGGCCGAGGAGGCCTGGGACGCCCGGTTTCTCTATCGCGAAGCCGGCGCCTTGGCCCTGCGTTATCCCGATCTGGCCGCCCGCATCCGCCGCATCGCCGTCGCCGAGCGCGAGGCCCTGCGCACCATGCTGACAGCCCTGGTCCAAGCCGGCGTCCTGACCGCCCAGCCGGAAGTGATCGACGGCCTCTCCCGGCTGATGACCACCGGCATCGGCTTTCACGCCATAGAACTTGAACTTGAGGGCGACCCCGGCCCGCCCCGGGACCGCATCGCCCGCGCGGCCGCCCAGATCATGCTGCTCCCGGCCGGTCTGGTCCGAACGGACATTTAGGCGTCGGTGGGTTCAGCCTTGGCCCTGGTCGCCTTGGGGGCGGCCTTTTCGACCTTCAGGGCCGAAACCTCCTGGGTCAGGGCCTCGACCTGGGCGCTCAGCTTTTCCAGGGCCGTGCCGACAGCCGGCAGGTTCCACGGGGCCATGGCGCCGGCCACCGTTTCGCGAACCTTCTCCAGGCGGGCTTCCAGAGCCGTGCGCTGTTCGTCGGTATAGGTCGACAGCTTGCTGGTGGCGGTTTCCACCGCGTGGGTCATCTTTTCCACCTGCGGCGACTTGGCAAGCGACTTGCGCACGCTGTCTTCGACTTCCTCGCCTTTGGCGACCAGTTCGTCGAAAGTTTCATTGGCGGTGGCGGCGAACTTTTCCACGGCGCCCTGGGTCTCGGCGAGAATGCGGCCATAGGCGCCGACCCCGGCCAGCCAGATCTTACGGGCGATATCCACGTCCACGGCGGTCTTGGAGGTGTCTTCGGTCTTGGGGGCGTCTGTCATGTCTTGTAGTCCTTCAGAGGTGTGAGCCCGAGGATCGGGGCTGATGAGCTCCTGATGGACGATACCTTTAGAAAATACATTCTAACTGGCTTGCCGGCCCGGCTTCCGGACGCTTGGCCCTATGGATTGCGCATCATGATGTGCACCGTCGTGTCGCCTTCGCCGGCGGTGAACTTCACCTGGCCCACCGAAGGCGGACCCATGAACAGGTGGGGGTTGCGTGAGAACCCATAGGGTTCGCTGGCGGTGAATACGCCGTGGTCGAAGCGATGGTTGCCGTTGGTGTCCTGATAGACCGCCATCGCATAGGTCCCCGGTCCCGATAGCCAAACGCACATGTCCTGGGTCGGGGGCATGGCCCGCTCGCGCCACACCTTCAACTCGCCGCGGCCTTTCAGGAACAGCAGGGGATCGTCGCCATAGAGGGTGTAGGTCATCTCGCCTTTGTCACTGCGAACGCCTTCGACGATCACATGCAGCTTGGAGCCGGTAGGCTCGCCGCGGCATTCGCCGCCACCCTGGGCCATCGCCGTCCCCGGCGCCGCGTTCAAAGCCACTCCGCTCAGGGAAAGCGTCGCCATCAGGGCGGCCGCGGATCGGGCGGTCAACCTTGGGTTTCGGGTCATGGTCTGGAAGTTCCGACGCCCGTTCCGGGCCATGGGCGCTCCCAGACCATCCAAATATGGCCTTGGGGCGACGCTGTTTATGTCAGGGCCGCAAGATCGGATCAAATCCCGGGCTGCTCATCTCAAGCCGCGAGCGCCATCGCTCCATGCGCCGCCGCCACGATCTCGAAGCTTTTCAGCCGCGCGGCGTGGTCGAAAATCGAGGCGGTGACCATAACCTCGTCGGCCCCGGTGCGCAGCACGAAAGCCTCCAGCCCGGCCTTCACCGTCGCCGGTCCGCCGATCACCGCGCAGCTCAACGCCTGGCTCAGCATATGCCTGGCCTGCGGATCCAGGCGGCTGTCTATATCGTCCACCGGTGGGGGCAGGGGGCCGGGCATGCCGGTGCGCAGCGAAACGAACGACTGCTGCAGCGAGCTGAACAGCCGCCGGGCCTCGGCGTCGGTATCAGCCGCGATCACTGTCGCCGCCGCCATCACATGCGGCCGCGCCAGCCGCACGCTGGGCTGGAACCGCTCGCGATAGATCGCCAGCG
This sequence comes from Caulobacteraceae bacterium, assembly GCA_025359665.1. Lineage (GTDB taxonomy): Bacteria > Pseudomonadota > Alphaproteobacteria > Caulobacterales > Caulobacteraceae > Acaudatibacter. Next base: position 1,668 of record JANYFU010000604.1, on the reverse strand, counting down.
CCTGGTCCAGGTCGGTCGGCGCGAAGTGCGAGGCGAACGCGTAGGGCAGGCCCAGCATCGCCGCCATCTGCGCCCCGAACGTGCTTGACCCCAGGATCCACACATCGACGTCGAGCCCCGCGCCGGGCACCGCCCGTACCGCCTGGCCGGGTTTGGCCGGCTGGAAATAGTGCAGCAGTTCGACCACGTCGTTAGGAAAGGTGTCGGCCCCGCCGGTCAGATGCCGCCGCAGCGCCTGGGCGGTCAGCTGGTCGGTTCCCGGCGCCCGGCCCAGACCCAGGTCGACTCGCCCGGGAAACAGCGACGCCAGGGTGCCGAACTGCTCGGCGATCATCAGCGGCGCGTGGTTGGGCAGCATGATCCCGCCCGCCCCGATCCGGATGGTGCTGGTGCCGCCGCCGATATGCGCCAAAGCCACCGCCGTCGCCGCGCTGGCGATACCGGGCATGTTGTGATGCTCGGCCAGCCAGTAGCGCTTGTAGCCGAGCCGCTCGGCCTGCCGCGCCAGGTCCAGGCTGCACTTGAACGAGAGCGACGCGTCGCCCCCCTGCACGATCGGCGAAAGGTCGAGAACGGAAAGCTGGGTCATACGGGGGATATAGGGCCGCGCGCGCCGATTTCACCAAGCCTTCAACGGAGACGTCCGGCTGGAGTAATTGTTTGAGCATCAGCCCGCCAAGCCATCAATCGCGGTGGGCTGCGATTTCCCTGGCCCGAACCGGCAGTGTATCACCCCACGGTGTCTATTCACCGTTCACCGCCCCAATCCCCGAGGATCTGGGACATCACCCAGGCTCTGCGGCCAACCCTGCCCGTGTGGCCGGGCGACACGCCGTTTTCCCACCGTCCGCGCTGGACGATCGGGGAGGGTGGAGCGCCGGTCAATGTCGCCGCCTTCGAGACCACCACCCACGCCGGCACCCACGCCGACGCACCGCTTCACTACGACCCTGCGGGTCTGGGCGCCGGGGAAGTGAATCTGGACCCCTATATCGGCCGCTGCCGCGTGGTTGACGCGCGAGGCGCTGGTGCGGTGGTCACCCGCGCGTTCCTCGCCGACCGGCTGGCGAACCCGCCGCCGCGCGTGCTGCTGCGTACCTATTACGCCTTTCCCCATGATCAGTGGGTGTCCGATTTCACGGCTGTCGCCGCTGAGACGATCGATTGGTTAGCCTCGCTCGGCGTCGTCCTGATCGGCGTCGACGCCCCATCGCTGGATCCAGAAACCTCAAAGACCCTGGACGCCCACCACGCCATCCGCGCTCACGACATGCGCATCCTCGAGGGCTTGGTCCTCGACGCCATTCCCCCTGGCGACTACGAGCTGATCGCCTTGCCGCTGAAGCTGGCGCGCCTGGATTCCTCGCCGGTCCGGGCAATACTCCGCGAGCTGGAGCCCCCTCCACCGCTTCGCGGTCCCCCTCCCCCAGAGGGAGAAGAGAAGGGCGCCTCTCTTCCCCTTGGCGTGCGGGAAGTCCCCCCGGAGGGGGGGATGGGGGCCAACCCCCGACCATGAACATCTACTTTCTCGGTATCGCGGGCGCGGGCATGAGCGCGCTGGCTTCGATCCTGGCCGGCGAAGGCTACACTGTCTCGGGCTCCGATGACGGGGTGTTTCCGCCCGTCACCACATACCTGCAATCGCTGAACATTCCCTACCACATCGGC
>JANYFU010000595.1 GCA_025359665.1 Caulobacteraceae bacterium | reverse complement strand
GGGAAGTTGGCGTCGCGTTTTTCCTGTTTGGCGGCGAAGGCTTCGGCCATGTGGGGGCCGGAGAACATGCCGCTCTGCCAGGTGGCGATATAGTCGAGGCCGTCGTCGATGGTGTGGTCGCGGGCGTAGTTGATCATTACTTTTGAGCCGGCCACCGCCAACGGCGCCTTGGAGGCGATTTCGCGGGCCGTGGCCATGACGTGGTCCAGCATGGCCTCCTGAGTGTCGAACACCTCGTTGACCAGGCCGATCTCCCGGGCCTTCACGGCGGGCAGGCGCCGGCCGGTGTAGGCCATCTCGCGCACCCAGCCCTGGGGGATCAGGCTGCACAGGCGCGGGAAGGTGCCCACATCTGCGGTCATGCCGATGTTGATTTCCTGGACACAGAAGAAGGCGTCGGCGGTGCAGTAGCGGATGTCGCAGGCCGAGACGAGGTCCACCGCCCCGCCGATACAGGCGCCTTGAATTGCCGCCAGCACGGGCATGCGGGCCTTTTCCAGACAGGTGAAGGCGTCCTGCAGATGGCGCACGTGCAGGCGGAACATCTCTCCGGCCGTGGCGCGATCGACGGCGCGCTCGGCGCCCGCGCCGGTGTCGCCGCCACCGAACACGGCCAGGTCCATGCCGGCGGAGAAATGCTTGCCGGTGGAAGAAATCACGATGCACCGCGCCCGGGCGCCCAGATTGATGTCCTCGACGATGGCCGGCAGTTCGCGCCAGAACGGGCGGATCATGCTGTTGAACGTGGTCGGCCGGTTCAGCTGGATGTGCGCGACTCCGGCCTCGATCGAGACCTCGAAACATTCATGCGACATGGTTTTCTCCCCGGGTCAGGCTTGGGTCGCGACCTTACTACAACGGCGCGGCGAAGGGCGAGGGCGTGTCGCTCAGTCCGCAACCCGCAGTCTTTGCAGCAGAGGCAGCCGATCCTGGGCGAAGTCGGCGGCCTGGACTTTCAGTTCGTCCAGATTGGCCTCGGGCGTGTTCAGCACCTCGCCGTTCTTGATGATCGACTGGCCCTGCCTGGCGAGGATCGCCCAGGCGTCGCGGGCCCAGTCGCCCGGCGTTTTGGCGCTGGCGGCCCGGGCGCCGAGGAACATCTGGTCGAAACGGCTGACCGCCACGCCTCCACCGATCACTGGCGACGCCAAATGGGTGATGTCGTCGCTGGACCGGGCGCGTGCGATCAGATGGGTGTTGAGGCGCCGGGTGCGCGGCGCTGTTACGGCGATCTCGGCCTCGCTTCGCGCGACGTGAGCCCGACCTCCGCCGATCAGAACCGCGACGGCCTCGATCAGAACGCCTGGTTCCAGAGCCGCCAGTCTCGGCTGTCGGGCCAGCTGACCGATGGTCTTGGGAACGCCCTTGTCGTCCGCCAGCGCCTCGATAAGCGGGGCATAGATGTCCTCGCGCAGGCCGACCTTGCCGAGGGTGGTATTGATCTCCAGGGGAATGTCCTCGGACCGCGCGATAAGGGTCAGGCGTACCTCGTTCAGGCGCTCGAGACGTTCGAGCGGCGACAGACGCCGCGCGCCCCTGGTGAACAGATCGCGCCGGAACTGCTGATTGATCAGATAGTCCCGCACGGTCTCGCGCAGGTCGCCGGCCGGCAGCGTGCTCATCAGCTCGATCTGCTGCGGCGTCAGGTTGAAGGCGTCGATCTGATCCAGCACATTGGCAGGCGAGGCATAGCTGAGCTTGGCGTCCGACAGCCATTGGCTGGCGTCGGAGAAATACATCGGCGTCCAGTCGCGATTGAAATACTCGTGGGCCACATAGTTGCGGTTCTGACCGGCGATCGCCGTCAGCCGCGCCTTGGCCATGGGATTGGCCGCGAAATAGCCCCCGCCGGCTTCGGCGAGCCGGGTTCCGAACGAGATCGCGGCGTCGATGCGGCCGACCACGCCCTGGACATCGCTGCCTACCGTCTCGGCGTGTAGGGTCATCATGTGGCGCAACGGCATACCCATCGCCCAGCCGGGCAGGGTATTATAGCTGATGTAGCAGACGCCCCCGACCTTAAGTCGGCGGCGTATGATCTCGACGATCGCCCGCCGGTTCTCGTCCGACACCCAGCTCCAAACCCCGTGCAGGGCGATGAAGTCAAAGGCCGGCAGGTCATCGCGCGCCAGGAGCTCGGCGAAACTGTCGTCGACGAAGCGTGCGTTGGCGCCGGAGATTCGCGCCAGGGACTGGGCGTGAGCGGCATGGGCCGGATTGAAATCCGCCCCCCAGAATTCGCCGTCGTTCGAAGCAGCGGCGATGTTGACCGTCACGCCCTGGCCGTAGCCCAGCTCCAGATACCGCATCTGGTCAGGCGCTGGCGGCTCGTAGCCGCTCATCAGCAGGGCGAATTCCATGGTCGCGGCTGACAACTCGCCATAGTAGCCGTAGGTATAGCCGATGTCGGCGCGATAGCCTGATGTCCAATTCATGGCGTCTATGCCGCCTCCAGGCCGAACTGCAGTTTCGCCAGCTTGGCGTATAGGCCGCCCCGCACGGTCAGTTCCGCGTGAGTTCCGGTTTCCACGACCCGGCCCTCATCCATCACCACGATGCGGTCGGCGTTCAGGACGGTGGCCAGGCGGTGGGCGATAACCAGGGTGGTGCGGCCGACCATGGCGTCATGCAGGGCTCTCTGAACCAGACGCTCGTTCTCGGCGTCCAGGGCGCTGGTGGCCTCGTCGAGCAGCAGGATCGGCGCGCCCCGGACCAGAGCCCGGGCGATCGCCACCCGCTGGCGCTGACCGCCGGAAAGGGTTTTGGCCCGCTCGCCCAGCGCGGTGTTATAGCCCTCCGGCAGAGCGGTGATGAAGCCGTCGGCCTCGGCCGCGCGAGCGGCAGCCACCAGTTCGGCGTTGCTGGCCTGTTCGCGGCCAAACCGCAGGTTCTCCACGGCGGAGCCGGAAAACAGCGGCGCGTCCTGCGCCACCAGGGCCATGCGGGCGCGAACCTCGGCGGGGTCGGCCTCGCGGATGTCCACTCCATCAAGGCGAATGACCCCTGACTGGGGATCGTAGAACCGCAGCAGGAGCCGAAGCACCGTGCTCTTGCCGGCTCCGGAAGGGCCGACCAGGGCGACGCGCTCGCCTGGCCTGACGTTGAGATCGAAGCCGTTCAGGGCCGCCAGTTCCGGCCGGCCGGGATAGGCGAAGCTGACATTTTCAAACGACACCGCGCCCTGGGCCGGGGTCGGCAGCGGGCGAGGATGGGCCGGCGCGGCGATCGCGGGCGTGGCGTCCATGATCTCGGAAATCCGCGCCATGGCGCCTGAGGTTTTCTGCACATCGCCCCACGCCTCGCCCAGGGAACCGGTGCTGCCGGCGGCCAGTACCGACAGCAGAACGAATTGCAGCAGAGCCCCCGGCGTCATGGTGTGATCGACGAAGGCGGCCAGGGAGGCGCGCCACAGCACCAGGCCGATGCCGCCGGTGACCAGGATCATCACCAGAGCCGTCATGCCGGCCCGCGCCCCGATCCTGGCCAGGGAAACCCTGAAGGCGGCCTCTACCGCGGCTCGGAATCGGGCGGTGGCCGAGCTCTCGCGGCCGAACGCCTGAACCGTGTCCAGCGCGTCGAGGGTTTCGCCGGCATAGCCGACCGCGTCAGCGAACCGTTCCTGCGCCGCCACCGACAGGCGGCGAACCTGGCGGCCGACGATGAACAGTGGCGCGATGATCAGAGCTCCGACCAGAACCACGAAGCCGGTCAGCGCCGGATTGACGATGATCAGCACGGTCAGGGCGGCGACGACGGTCAGGGCGTTGCGCAGCGCCACCGAAATCGTCGAGCCGACCATGCTCTCGACGATGGCTAGGTCGGTGGTCATCCGCGACAGCACCTCGCCGGTCCGGACCTTGAGGAAATAGGCCTGGTCGAGGGTCATCACGTGGCCGTAGAGCGCGGCGCGGATGTCGGCCACCACGCGCTCACCCAGCTTGGTGATGAAATAGAACCGTCCGCCGGTGGAGATGGCCAGGATGGCCGCCACCAAGGCAAGGACCAGAAAAGCCTGGTTGATCATCGGCGCCGATCGGGAGGCCAGACCCTTGTCGGCCATCAGGCGGACCGCGAAGGTCAGACCCACGGTCGCCGCCGACGAGACCAGCAGAAACATTCCGGCCAGGATCGCGTCGGCGACATGGGCGCCCATGAACGGCCCCAGGCGCGTCAGCGGCCTCAGGTCGCGCCGCCGCGCCGGAACCTCGGGGGCGATCTCGCTTTCGAAAGCGACGGGTATGGTCATCGCGGCTTACTCTTGCTCAAATCCGTCATGGTCGTGTATAGGGCCGCCTTTACGAACGCCCGCCAATTGGCGGGTTTTTCGTTCCCATCTCTAGCACGCGCGTCCAACCCCCGCGTCGGTTTGAACAGGCCATGAAACAGAACACCCATCCCGACTACCATTTCATCACCGTGACGATGACGGATGGCACGACCTATCAGACCCGCTCGACCATGGGCAAGGAAGGCGCGAAGCTGAACCTCGATATCGACCCCAAGACGCACCCGGCGTGGACCGGCGGCAACCAGCATCTGCTGGATCGCGGTGGCCGGGTGTCGCGCTTCACCGCTAAATACGGCGGCTTCATGAAGAAATAGGACCCGGCGGTCCCAGGCCTTGGGCGTGGGGCCGGGTGGCCGACGCCGGAAACGGGATCGGGCGCGCCCTGATCCGGTCCTGGGATGACTGAACAGCGTCAAACCGTCGCATTGGACAACCGGTCGATCGCCGCGCGGGTTGTCAGGCTCTATCTCGCGCCGCGCTGGAAAGCGCTGTCGGTGTCGGTGCTCTGCGCCGTGCTGTTCGCGGGCCTGTCGGGCCTGTTGCTCAATGTGCTCCAGCCGGCGGTCGATCAACTGACCCACCGCGCCGACCCCCGGAGCCTTTTCCGCATACCCCTGATCATCATGGCCCTGGCGCTGGGTCGGGGCGTGGCGCAGGCGGTGCAGGCCACCCTGGTCAATCGCATCGGCAACGGCATTGTCGGGGATATCCAGCTTGAGCTGTTCGGGAAGCTGGTGCGCGCCGATCTGGCTCGGCTTCGAGCCTCCCACACCGGCGGTTTCGTTTCCCAGGTGCTGTATGATTCGGGCCTGATCCGCGAAGCCGCCACCAGCGGCTTGGTGAACTTCGTGCAGAACGCCCTGACCTTGATCGCCGCCGGCGTGGTGATGGGGATCAAGGATTGGCGCCTGGCGCTGCTGGTCCTGGTGGCGGCGCCGGTCATCGCGCTGATTCTTAGCCGTTTCATGAAGAACACCACCAAGGCCGCCAAGGGGGCCATGGTCGCCACTGGAGCGTTGTCCACGGCGATCATGGAGGGCCTGGACGGCGTGCGGGTCGTGAAGATGGAGAACCGCGAGGCCTATGAGGAGGGCCGTGTGGCCGCGGTGATCGCCGAGCGACAACGCCATATCCTCAGCGGCGACAACGCCCGCGCGGTCGCCGCCCCAGCCTCCGAGACCCTGATGATGATCGTGGTAGCCCTGGTGCTGGCCTATGAAGGCTGGCGGGCCAGCGCCGGCCAGGCTGATGTCGGGGCCTTCGTGGCCTTCTTCGCCGCTTTGCTGATGGCCGGCCAGGCCTTGCGTCAGGTCTCCAATCTGCTGACCCTGATGAGCCAGGGCGTCACGGCCGCCCGCCGGCTGTTCGCCGCCCTGGATGTCGAGCCGGAGATCCGCGACGCCGCCGGCGCGCCGCCACTGCGGGTGACGGGCGGCCATATCCAGCTGCGGGGCGTCGCCTTCGCCTACGGCCCGGACGCGCCGGTTCTGGCGGATGTGGATCTCGAAGCGACGCGGGGCGAGGTGGTCGCCCTGGTTGGCCCTTCTGGAGCGGGCAAGACCACCATCCTCAACCTGATCCCCAGGTTCTACGACATCACCGGTGGGACATTGACCGTCGATGGCCAGGACGTCGGGAACGTCGCCCTGGCGTCCCTGCGCGGCCACATCGCCCTGGTCACCCAGGAGCCGTTTCTGTTCGACGACACTATCGGGGCCAATATCGCGTACGCCAAGGCCGGGGCCACCCAAGCCGAGATCGAGGCTGCGGCCCGGGCCGCCGCGGCGCACGACTTCATCACCGCCCTGCCCGGCGGCTACGGCGCCCTGGTCGGCGAGGCTGGCGCGCGGCTGTCCGGCGGACAGCGCCAGCGGATCGCCATCGCCCGGGCTTTCCTCAAGGACGCGCCGATCCTGCTTCTGGACGAGGCCACCAGCGCCCTGGACACCGAGAGCGAGGCCCAAGTCCAGGCCGCCCTCGCCCGGCTGATGGCGGGCCGCACCACCTTGATCATCGCCCACCGGCTTTCGACGGTGCGCGGCGCCGACCGCATCTATGTGCTGGAGGCGGGCCGCGTGTCCGAGGTGGGCGATCATGAGGCCCTGATGCGCCGTGGCGGGCTCTATGCGCGGCTGGCTGGAGCACAGGACCTGAAGCTTGATCCCGTGGCCGCCGCGTGAAACGCCTGCTGTGGTCGCCGGTGGTCCAGGCGGTGCTCGGCTGGCTGGTCGCCGCCTATATCGAGCTGGTGATCGCTACACTGCGCTGGCGGCGCGAGAACGACGGCCCCGCCTTGGCCGCCCTGGCCGGGCCGGACGGCCTGATCGGGTTGTTCTGGCATGGCCGCATCGTGCCGGCGATCGCCTGCCGCGCAATCCTGAAGGACAAGCCGCGCAAGGTGATGATCTCGTTGTCGCGCGACGGCGAATTCATTGCTCTGGCCGCCCAGAGGCTGAGGATCCCGACCATCCGCGGGTCGACCGGCCGGGGCGGACCCGGCGGTTCCAAGGGTGGGGCGACGGCCTTCCGCCAGGCCATGGGCGTCGTGGCCTCCGGCGGGGTGATGATCATGACGCCGGACGGCCCTCGCGGTCCCAATATGGTGATGCAGAGCGGACCGGTTCAGCTGGCGCGGGCGACCTCGGCGCCGGTGTTCCTGATGGGCCTGGCGGTCAGCCCGGCCATACGGCTGGGCAGTTGGGACGAGGGGCGCGTGCCCCTGCCGTTCGGCCGCGCCGTTCTGGTGCTCGATGGGCCGCTGACCGTGGCCGAGGATGCCGACGACGCGGCCCTGGAAGTCGCCCGCGCCGACTGGCAGGAACGGCTGTGCGCCGCCCAGGCGCGCGCCGAGACGTTGCTGACGACATGACGCAGCGCCGGCCGGCTTCCCTTGGTCTATACCGCTTCGCGACGACGGCCGCCTCGGTCCTGGCCGGCGCCTGGCTGAGGGGCCGGGTGCGGCGGGGCAAGGAGGATCCGGCCCGCTGGCGAGAGCGCCTTGGCCACGCCGGCTTGCCGCGGCCGGGTGGAGACCTGGTCTGGCTGCATGGCGTCAGCGTCGGAGAGAGCCTTTCGCTGCTCCCCCTGGTCGAACGACTTTTGGTCGACTCGCCGGAGACGACGATCCTGGTCACCAGCGGCACCCGGGCTTCGGCCGAGATCCTGGCCACCCGCCTCCGCCAGCCGGTCCTGCATCAGTTCGCGCCCCTCGACATACCCGACGCGGCTCGGCGGTTCCTCGATCATTGGCGCCCGAAGGTGGGGGTGTTCGTGGAAAGCGAACTTTGGCCGAATCTGCTTCTGGAGGCCAGGGCGCGGGGATCTCGTCTGGCCCTGGTCTCCGCGAAGCTGTCCGACCGCAGCCTGGCCGGCTGGCGCCGGGCGCCGGAGGCCGCGCGGACGCTGCTGGGCGCCTTCGACATGATCCTGGCCCGTGACGCCGTCGCCGCTGAGCGCTTCGAGGGGCTCGGTGCGCGGGTGGACGGCCTGGCGGACCTGAAATTCGGGGCCGCGCCGCTTCCGGTCGATGAGGGCCGGTGGGCGGAGGCGCGGGAGACCCTGGGTGATCGTCCGGTCTTGCTGGCCGCCAGCACCCATCCCGGCGAAGAGGATCTGAT
>JANYFU010000590.1 GCA_025359665.1 Caulobacteraceae bacterium | reverse complement strand
TTGCGCGCCCCCGCCGCGTGTCCGACTATGCGCTCATTGGCGCCGGGGCGTCGACTCCGGACGCCGCAGCCTTGTTGATCCAATCCGTGCTCATTGTCGTTGGTTTGGCCCGGGAGGCGCGGATACTCGTCGGCCACGAACGGGTGGCGATCGGGAGCCGGGGCTTGGCGGCGGCGCTGGCGCGGGGGCCGTCGGCCATTCTCAGCTTCGGCGTCTGTGGGGCGCTGGACCCAGGGCTCCGGGTAGGAGATCTGGTTGTCGCCGACGGTGTCGCGATCGGAGACACACGCTTGGCGGCGGACGCGATCTGGACCGCGAAACTACGATCCGCCCTGCCCCTAGCGCAGCGCGGTGACATCGCCGGAGGAGACGTCATCGTCGACTCGCCGGAAGCCAAGTCGGCGTTGCGGCGCGCCAGCGGCGCCGTGGCGGTCGATATGGAGTCCCATGCCGTCGCGCGCGCGGCCTCGAATATCGGAATTCCATTCGCCGTCGTGCGGGCGGTTTCGGATACAGCGGACCGTGCCCTGCCCCGCGCCGCCCAGGCCGGCTTCAGGACCGATGGCGAACCGGACGTGGGCGCGGTCATCCGCGCACTGGCGCGCCGCCCCCGGGAACTGCCAGCCCTGATCAGAGTCGCCCTGGAGGCGGACACCGCCTTCAGGGCCCTGGAGCGTGCGGCTAGGGCGATCTAGCCCCCGGGGAGTCTATTCCGCCGGTTCGCGCTGAACCTTGCGGGCCTTGGGGTTCGACGCCTTCACCTCGGCCAGCATCTTCTCCACGTGGGTGGAAAACACAAACTTCGCCGGCCGTTCGTTGGCGCGGGAAATATCCTCCGCCATAGGACCGGTGGTGCGCACGCCGCGCATCGAAACCGTCAGCGCCTTCAGCGGGTTCTTCATGATGTCGGTGACCGCGCTGGCTTCAAAGCCCGAATGGACCATGCAGTCCTTGCATTTCTCGTAGTTGCCGACGCCGTAGTCGTCCCACGCGGTGTCGTCCATCAGTTCCTTGAACGTCTTGGCGTAGCCCTCGCCCAGCAGATAACAGGGCTTCTGCCAGCCGAACACCGTGCGGGTCGGATTGCCCCATGGCGTGCACGCATACGCCTGATTGCCGGCCAGGAAATCCAGGAACATGGTCGATTGGGTGAAGCTCCAGGCCTTGCCGCCGTTGCCCTGGGCGAAGATATCGCGAAACAGCTGCTTGGTCTTGGTGCGGCCCAGGAAGTGATCCTGGTCGGGCGCGCGCTCATAAGCATAACCGGGGGAAATGGTGACGCCATTGACGCCGACGATCTTCATTTCGTCGAGGAAATCAGCCACGCGCTTGGCGTCCGCGCCCTGGAACAGGGTACAGTTGATCGAAACTTGGAAGCCCTTGGACTTGGCGAGACGGATGGCCTCGACCGCCGTCTCGTAAACGCCGTCCAGGCACACCGACTTGTCATGCATCACCTTGTCGCCGTCGAGGTGAATGGACCAGGTGAACATCGGGTCAGGCGTGTACTGATCTATCTTCTTAGTCAGCAGCAGGGCGTTGGTGCACAAGATGACGAACTTTTTCTTGGCCAGATAGCCTTTGACGATCTTGGGCATGTCGCGGTGCAGCAGCGGTTCGCCGCCGGCGATCGACACGACCGGCGCGCCGCACTCGTCGATTGCCTGCATGCACTGGTCATAGCTCAGGCGCTGGTTGAGGATTTCGTCGGGATAGTCGATCTTGCCGCAGCCGGCGCAGGCCAGGTTGCAGCGGAACAGCGGTTCCAGCATCAGCACCAGCGGATAGCGCTTCACGCCGCTGAAATGGTTCTTGGCGATATAGGCGCCGATCCGCGCCACCGCCGTCATGGGAATCGCCACACAGGGCTCCTTAAGTCAAAATACGTCGGTAAACCTATCAGGTTCTCAGTTCGGCTGGGAGACGGAACTCGATATCTTCCTTGACCCCGTCCATCGGCTCGACCGTGACCGGGCCAAGCTTGCGCAGAGCCTCGATCACCTCAAGAATCAGCTCCTCTGGAGCCGAGGCCCCGGCCGTTAGCCCCACGGCCTCCTTACCGATCAGCCACTCCGGGTCCAGGGCGGTGGCGTCGGCGATCAGATAGCTGGGGATGCCCTCCTCGAGGCCGATCTCGCACAGTCGATTGGAGTTGGAGCTGTTCTTCGCGCCCACCACCAGGATGACATCGGCCATCCTGCACATATCGCGCACGGCGGTCTGGCGATGCTGGGTGGCGTAGCAGATGTCGGTGGTGTCTGGGCCGACGATATCGGTGAAGCGGGCCTTGAGCGCCACGATCACCGCCTTTGTGTCGTCGACGCTGAGCGTGGTCTGGGTGACATAGGCGAGCGGCCGGTCGGCGGGGATATCGAGCGCCGCCACATCGGCGACGGTCGAGATCAGGTGCACAGGCGCGTCGATCTGACCGATGGTGCCCTCTACCTCTGGGTGACCTGCGTGGCCGATCAGGATCATCGAGCGCCCGTGGCGTACATAGCGCTTGGCCTGGGTGTGGACCTTGGACACCAACGGGCAAGTGGCGTCGAGCACCGGCAGGCCTCGCGCCGCGGCGGCATTGAACACCGATTTGGCCACGCCGTGGGCGCTGAACACCAGGTGGGCGCCATCCGGGGCCTGATCGATCTCCTCGATGAAGATCGCGCCCTTGGCCTTGAGGCTGTCCACCACATGCCGGTTGTGGACGATTTCGTGGCGGACGTAGACGGGCGCCTGGTATTTATCCAACGCCCGCTCGACGATCTCGATCGCGCGCACAACGCCGGCGCAGAAGCCCCGCGGCTGGGCCAGAATAACTCTCACGTCGGCGGCTCCGCACTCGCGTTGTGGCCTTTTGGGCCGGCACAATTGGTGACGCGATCCCCCACCACCAATAAAAACTCGTCCTCGGATAGCAGGTATGAACGCATTTGGGGAGGGCAAGAGGCGCCGGCCGATCGATGCGAACCGTCGCTCTTGCGTTGCCTCCAATAGGCTGGGTAACTGGCCCGCGACAAATCGGATTTTATGCGAATTTATGGCGAAGCTGTTCATATCCTACGCCCGGTCGACGGCGGCACGGGCGCGCCTGATCGCCGAGACCCTGGAGGCTGAAGGCCACGAGGTATGGATCGACGACCAGCTTTTATCCCATCGCTCGTTCACCGACTCTATCGAAGAAAAGTTGAATTCGGCGGATGCCGTCGTTGTAGCCTGGTCAAAGGATGCGACTCGGTCGGAGTGGGTTCGGGCCGAGGCGAACCGGGCCCGGCTCGCGGGCAAGCTGGTGCAGGTGCGGCTCGACTCCTGCGCGCTGCCCCTGCCATATGATGAAATTCACTGCATAGACATCTCGTCCTGGTCCGGGGATTTCCAGGTATCGCAATGGCGCGCCGTGCTGGCCAGCATCGCGGCGGTGACGGGAAGCCCGACCCACCCGGCGTCGATCGCCCCTGGCAGGTCGTCCACCGGTCGTCTCGCCAGCGCCGCGGGCGAGCAGCGACGCGGCGAACGCCGCCAGGTCACGGCTCTATATTGCGACCTGATGGACGCGGGTTCGCTGGCCGCGAGTCTCGATCCCGAGGACATGATGCAAGTCCTCGATATCTATCAGGCCGCTTGCGACGACATCATCGCCCAACATGGTGGCTCGATCGCGAAATATATGGGCCACGGTCTGCTGGCCTACTTCGGCTATCCACGCGGCGACGAGGAAGAGGCCGCCAATGCCGTCCGGGCGGGGTTGGCCCTGTGTGAGCATATCGGCGCTCTGGAGCTGCCGGAGAGGGTGGCGCTGCGAATCCGGGTTGGTGTCGCGACCGGCCTGGTGGTGATCAGCGAACTGATCGGTCGCGACGCGGTTCGAGAAACCGGCGTAGTGGGCGAGACGCCGAACCTGGCGACACAATTGGAAACCGCGGCGGCGCCGAACGCGGTCGTGGTTTCCGAGGCCACGCGCCGCATAACCTCCGGAATGTTCACCTACCGTGACTTGGGCTCGGTGTCATTGCCAGGCTATGAGCACGGCGTGATGGCCTTCGAGGCCACCGAATCGACACAGGTCGCCAGCCGCTCGCAGGCACGGACACATAACCCCGCGACGCCACTATTCGGGCGCGAGTCCGAACTTTCCCAAATGCTCGAGAGTTGGTCGCTCGCGTGCCAGGGGGAGGGCCAGATCGTCCTGCTGCAGGGCGAGGCGGGTATCGGCAAGACCAGTCTGATGGATGCATTCCGTGCCCGCGCCAGGGAAACACCGAGTGTGCAGTCCACTTGGTACTGCGGTCCCAACCACAGTCAGACCTCGCTGCATCCCATATCTGAACAGCTGGCCCGCGCCGCCGGTTTCGAACGCGGCGATAGTCCGGACCTTCGCAGGGACAAGCTGTTCGGTTTTCTGCGGCGCCATGACGTCTCGGGGCCGCTGGGTCACGCGGTGCTTGCCGATCTGCTGGCCATTCCTCCGGAAAATCCGGACCCGACCGAAGGCCTGACACCCGAGCGGCGTAAAGCGGTGACGCTCGAAACGATGCTGTCGGCCATGGAGCGCTGGGCCGCCGACCAACCGGCGTTGTTCATATTCGAAGATCTGCATTGGGCCGACCCGACAACCCTGGAGCTATTAGATCTCGCGATCCGCAGGGCGGTCGACCACCCGTGGCTGATCCTGGCCACGGCCCGTCCGGAATTCGAAGCGCGCTGGTCCGACCATGCCGATGTCAGAGACATCCAGCTTGGCCGGCTGGGTCATGAAGACTCCGAACGCTTATGCGAGTCTCTCGGCGCCGGAGCCCTTTTGCCGGCCGATGTCGTCCGCCAGATCATCGAGCGCGCCGACGGCATTCCTCTTTTCATAGAGGAAATAACCAAATCGGTTCTGGAGGCGACGATCGCGGCCGGGGCGGCCGGTAGCGCGGCGCGTATTTCGATCCCGAGCACGCTGCAGGATTCGCTGGCCGCCAGGCTTGACAGGCTGGGCCAGGCCAAACATGTCGCTTGCCTCGCCGCGGCCATAGGACGACGGTTCGGATATGAACTGCTGGCGGCCATCGCTCCTTCGCCGGCGGCGGAACTCAGGCAAACCCTCCGCGAGCTCACCAAGTCCGGGCTTGTCGAACGGAGCGGTGTGCCGCCAAACAGCCAGTATCTCTTCAAACACGCCCTGATCCGCGATGCGGCCTATGGAGCTCTCCTGAAGAAGGAACGTGAAGCGCTGCACGGCAAAATCGCGGCCGCGCTCACGACCTTGTTTCCGGAAACACCACGGGCTGACCCGGCGTTGCTGGCCTACCATTTGACCGAGAGCGGCGCGTTAGCCGACGCGATTCCGCTCTGGGCCGAAGCCGGGCGGCAGGCCGCGTCCCGGGCCGCACACGCGGAAGCGGTGTCGCGGCTGCAGACGGCGCTGGACCTGATCCGCCGTCTGCCTCCAGACGCCGGTCGCACGGGCCTCGAACTGCGGTTGCTGTTGGGTCTCGCCGTCAGCCTCGGCGCTTCTCGCGGTTATTCAATACCCGAAGTCGAGACGGTGCTGTCGGAAGCTCGGGCGATCTGCGACCGGCTTGGCAATGTCGCGGATCTTTACTGGGTGCTCCGCAATCTGTGTAATTTCTCGATTACGGTCAGTGATCTCGTGGCCGCCGAGGAGAGCGCATGGCTTTGCTCCGATATCGCCGATCAAACCGGCGCGAACGAGCATAGGATCGAGGCGGACGCCGCGCTTGGCTATATCTTCACAATGAAGGGCGC
>JANYFU010000128.1 GCA_025359665.1 Caulobacteraceae bacterium | reverse complement strand
GAGCTTCGCATCCCCGGAGCCCACACCCCGCAGGGCGGTGGACAGCGTTCCGGCCAGCCCGCGCAGACTTGGGTCGGCGGCCAGCGGACCCAGGAAGGGCTGGGCCTTGATCAACTGGCCCATCTGGTCGCGAACCTCGCTAGTGTCCTGGAACAGCAAGCCCTCGCGGCTGAAATAAGGGCCCGCGTCGGGGCGGCTGACGAAGCGGAACAGGTCCGGTCGACTCTCGAGCTTGCTCGCCAGGTCGGCGGCGGCTCGCTCGGCCAGCTCCGGCGTCGCCCCATCGATCACCGCGACGATCTGGTCGCCTTCCGTGTGGAACAGCCGGTTGAAGGCGGCCTCATGCTGACGCCAGGGCAGTTTCCAGGAGATCAGCTGGTCGGTGTCGCTGGTCAGGGAGAAGTTGGAAACGGTGAACACCGCCGCCGCCGCGGCAAGCACGGCCCCCAGGCAAACCATCAGCCACACGCGGTCGACACTGAACGTCACCAGCCGCGCGGCCAGGGTAGGCCGGGCTGGTTTGTCGGGTGATGCTACAGCCGGTGCGTCCAAGGGCTCTCCAAGCCGTCCGTGACATTCAGGAAGCGGCATTTAGGCAATACCGACGCCAGGCGCCAGCGATCGGCCAAGCTTTACGTTGAACAGGACCGCCCGGGCGGACTAAGGACCCTAAACCCGGAGATCCTGGTGCGCCGATCCCTTCTTCCCGCGATCTTGCTGATTGTCGTTGTCGCGCCCTTCGCGGCCTGGCCCAGAACTTCGGCGCCCTCCGCCCATCATACGCCGGGCGACCCGTGGGAGCGGGCTAATCGCGGGATCTATGGGTTTAACGCAGTGATCGATCGGGTCCTGATCCGACCGTTGTCGAAATTGACCAGCGGCCTGACGCCAGGACCGATCGGCAAGGCGATCAAGAACTTCCTAGTCAATCTCAATGAGCCAGTGGTGATCGTCAACGACCTGCTGCAGGCTCGCCCAGCTCCGGCGTTCCGGTCGGCGTTCCGGCTACTGATCAACACCACCGCTGGTGGCCTGGGGGCCATCGACGTGGCCAAGGCGCTGGGCGATCCGATGCATGTGAATGGTTTTGGTGACACCCTGGGCCGCTGGGGGGTTCATTCCGGACCCTACATCGTCATTCCCGTGTTCGGGCCTTCCACCGTTCGCGACCTGTTCGGTATGCTGGTCGATGACGCCACCCTGCCGATCCAGTCTGTGAACTATCCTTATCGCACCGAGGTGGATGTGACGGTCGCTATCGTGGGCGGCCTCAATCAGCGCGAGGACGTAGCCAAGGATCTGGACACCCTGCTGGACGGCGCGGCCGACCCTTACGCGACCCTGCGTTCGAGCTACCTTCAGGCTCGCGAGTCGCAGATTCGTGGAGACAAAGCCCTGCCGCCGCTACCGGACATTGAGACCGATCCGACCACGCCTCCAACGCCGCCCGAGTCGGCCCCGCCAGCTCCGGATAGCGCCGCCGTGCCCGAAGACCCACCCGTTGCTGTCCAGCCGACAGCGCCAGCGAACGGGCTGCCGCCAACGCCTCCAGCCTCGCCGTCAACCCCGGTTCACCAACCGCAGGCCTTCCAGCCCCTGCCAGACCAGCAGAGCCGGCACGCCGATGACCAGATCCCGCGCGCGCTTCAGCAAAGAGACCGCCAGGGAGAGTTCCGGCCCCAGGCCGAACAGCGGCCCGAGCAAGGCGTAGGAGGCTTCCTGAACGCCGATTCCCATCGGCGCCACGAAAGCGGCGCTGCGGACCGCGCCGACAAGGCTCTCTATGGCCAGGATAGCCGTGAGGTCGATCGCGACGCCCGCGACGCGCAGGGCCAGCCATATGCCCACCGCGCTGGCGACCCAGGCCGTCAGGTGGATGGCGACGGCGGAGGCGATCCTGACGGGATGGGCGTAGATGTCATCAATGGCCTGCATGACGAGGCCGGTCTCCGACGCGGCGCCGGGCAGGAACCGGGTGATCAGACGCTCGACCAGTCCTCCACCCCTGCGTTGCAGGCCAATAAAAGCCGCCGCGCCCAGGGCGGTGAGCAACAGGCCCACCAGCGCCGCGCCGACCAGGGCGTTGCCACTGAAATGGGAACCGGCGCGCATCAGCAGCAATCCGACGCCGAGACCTGTGAAGCCCAGCTGGGCCAGCAGTTCGGTGGTGACATCGACGATGGTGGTTGAGAACGCCTTGGTTGGCGCCACTCCGCGCTCCACGGCTGCCCGGGCGCCGATTACGAAGCCACCCAATTGCGAAAAAGGCAGCAACTCGCCCGCCGAATCGCGGATGATTCGCGACCAGATGAAGACTGGCCAGCGGCGCGCGGGTTCCTCGCGCCCAAGCACGTACCAGGCGGAACCGAGCAGAAAGAAGGGAAGAAACGAATAGGCGCAGAGCGTCGCCAAGCCGCGCGGGCCGACGCGCGTCAGGGCGATGTAAACCGCTGGGAAGCCAATGTAGCCGACCACCGCCGTGGCGACGGCGAGGCCTAGCCCGATTGCCAGGACGATCCCGGGCTTCATGTGGCCGCCGACGGAAGCGTCATGAAACCGCCGGCGCCGGCTCGGCTCCGTTCGACCGCCGCGATCACCTCGGGGGCCGTGAGCGCGGCCAGTTCCTCGACATAGCGATAGCCGGGCGCCGAGCTGGGATAGGCGTTGGCGGTGGCGGGGTGCAGATAGATCTCGGTCAGCCCGGTGGGCAGGTTCTCAATCAGGCCGCGCAGCCGCCGGGTGGTCATGGCGCCGCTCCAGCGCAGGCCGAACACCTGATCGGGGGTCGTCAGGCCAGCGCGCCTCAACCGATCGCCCAGGGCGCGGGCCATCAGGTTGAACACCACTTGGCCGAGGCCACTCCGCTCCGGCTCGATGCGGTTCAGGACTTCGGCGAGTTCGACGGGCGCTCGAGCGGCTCTCAACCCGTGCCGGGCGCCGATCTTGAGGATCAGGCCGGCGATGGTCGGATGCAGGTGGAAGTGCTTGTGGGCGTTGACATGGTCCAGCTGCAGGCCGGTGGCGGCGAAGGCCTCGAACTGGGCGGCGATTTCCGCTTCCAGCTGACGGCGCGCTCGCGGATCGAAAAACATCGTCGCTCCGGCGGTGGCCATGTCGGTGTGGAAGCATCCGTCGGGACCGACCAGATGCGAGACCTGGTGCGCCGGAAGGATCGGCTTCCCCTCGACGAGCACCAAATGCAGCCCCACGCCCAGTTCCGGCATGGCGCGGGCCCGCATAGCCGCGTCGGCGGCGGCGGGTGCGGCGACCATCAGGCTGGCGGCCGTGAGAACCCCATGGCGATGGGCGATCTCAACGGCGTCATTTACCGCGACGTCGGCGCCAAAATCGTCGGCGGTAATGATCAGCCTAGAGATTGGCGTCGACCCTCAGTACCATCTTGCCCAGCCCCTGGCCGCTGAGCGCGAAGGTCAGGGACTGGCCGAATTCGCTCCAGCCAAACGTCCGGCCGACCGGCGGCGAGAGCCGTCCTTCGCTGGCCCAACCGGCCAGGGTTTCCAGGTGCGTGCGGGCCGTGGCCGCCTCGAACAGCATGAACTGGCGCACGTCCACGCCGGTCAGGGCCGCGCCCTTCATCAGGGTCAGGTTGGCTCCCAGCGCCGGGATCGGCCCGCCAACAAACCCCACCACCAGGTGCCGGCCGCCCCAGCCAAGGGATCTGAACGCCGGCTCGAACAGAGGGCCGCACACCGGGTCGAACACCACATTCAACGCCTTGCCACCCAGGGCGACCTTCAGGCGATCCCGCCAACCTTCCGGCGCAGTGTCGATGACCACATCGGCCCCGTGGGCAAGGGTGAAGGCGCGCTTTGCTTCGGTGGAGGCCGCAGCGATCACCCTCATGCCCAGAAGGGCGCCGAGCTGGACGGCGGCGACGCCTACACCTCCGGCCGCGCCAAGCACCAGCAGGGTCTCGCCGGTTTTGACGGCGGCGCG
>JANYFU010000577.1 GCA_025359665.1 Caulobacteraceae bacterium | reverse complement strand
GATCAATTGGCTGACGGCGATTAGCGACAATTTCTCCAACGCCGTACGCTGGGCCGGCGGCGCGGTTCCGGGCGTTTCCGACGACGCGATCCTTGGGGTCCTGGGCGGCGGCGCCTACACGGTCACGGCTCAAGGCCAGTCCGTCGGCGACATCCAGACCGCCGCCAACGCCACCCTTTCGATCAACGGCGGTACCTTCACCGCCAGCGCTGGAAGTGGCGGCGCTAACGCCGGGACCATTTCGGTGGCCAACAACAACATTTTCGCCATTGGTGGAACCCTGACGAACAGCGGGTTGGTGTCGCTGAACAGCGTCGGCAACACCACCCAGTTCCAGATCGCCTCCTCAGGCGCCACTTTGCAGGGGGCGGGGCAACTGACGTTGAGTGACAACAGTCAGAACTACGTCATCGGCGCCACCGCCAGCGCAACTCTGACCAACGTCAACAATGTCATCTCCGGCGGCGGCCAGATCGGCGGCGGACAGCTGACCCTGATCAACCAAGCCGCGGGCGTGATCAACGCCAACGCCGCCGGCAATGCCCTGGTGCTCAACACCGCCGGCAAGACCGTCACCAACGCCGGCCTGATCGAGGCCACCGGCGCCGCCGGTCTGACCATAACCGGAACGACGGTTGACGATTCCACTGGAGGCATCATCCAGGCCGTCGGCTCGACGGTGCGGCTGAACAGCGCCGTCATTCTGGGCGGCAGCCTGAAATCATCCGGTGGCGGCACGATTACGACAACCGATCGGGGAACCGTGCTGGATGGCCTGGGGACCCATGTGGTGACCAACCTCGCCAATCTGATGGTCGCCAACAACACCTCGCTGAACGTCCAGGGTAAGATCACCAACACCGGCCAGACTGTAACCCTGGCCAGCGTCGGCAACGAAACCGATCTGGTGGCGACCACGGCGAACGCCACCCTGAATGGCGGAACCTGGCTGATGAGCGACAACAGCCAGAACAATGTGGTTGGAACCCTGAGCGGCGCGGTGGGTAAGCAAAAGGTCTCCACCCTTACCATCGCCAACAAAACCATCGTGCAGGGCGCGGGCAGCATCGGCGCCAACTCGAAATTGACCAACAACGGTACGATCAACGCCACGGGCTCCAACGTCCTGACCATCAGCCCCGGCAACAGCAAAGTGGCCAACAGCAATCAGCTAAAGAACACCGGCTTGCTGGAATCCATCAACCCCGGCGCCCTGGGCGCTGTCGGCGGCCTGAACCTGGCCTTGGTGAACGTCATCGGCAGCAGCACCAAGGGGATCATCCAGGCCAACGGCGCCCATACTCACGTGGACCTGCGCACGGCGACGATTACCGGCGGGACGCTCAAAACCCTGGCGGGCGGCGTGATCCAGTCCGTCGATCGCGGTAGCCTGCTGGACGGAACCGGGGTGAGTAACCCGGTCAACAACCAGGGCGTTGTCACCGTCGCCAACAATACCTCGCTGAACCTGCAAGGCACGATGAACAACACCGGTTCGATTAGCCTGCAGAGCGTCGGCAACCAGACAGAATTGAAGACGACGGCTGTCAACACCACGCTCAGCGGCGGGGGAACGGTTGTGCTGAGTGACAACACGCAAAACTATGTCTACGGCGCGACCGCCGCGTCAACGTTGACCAACTTCAACAACACCATCTCCGGCGCGGGCCAGCTGGGCGCTGGCCAATTGACGCTGATCAATCAGGCGGCCGGGGTAATCAACGGCAACGCCAGCAATATCTTGACGATCAATACAGGGGCTATCGCTGTCACCAACACTGGCTTGATCGAGGGGACCAGCGCCGGCGGCGTCACCATAAGCGGAACCACCATCAACGGGTCGACCGGTGGGGTGATCCAGGCCGACGGCGGAAACGTGCGCCTGGCCACGGCGACCGTGGTCGGCGGCACATTGAAGGCCACCGGCGGCGGCCAGATCATCACCACGGACCGGGGCAGCCTGCTGGACAGCACGACGGCGGTCGTGACTAACGCCAACACCGTCAGCGTCGCCAACAACACCTCGCTGAATCTGCAAGGCACGCTCAACAATACTGGTTCGATCAGCCTGCAGAGCGTCGGCAATCAGACCGAACTGAAGACGACGGCGGTCAATACGACGCTCAGTGGCGGGGGAACGGTAGCGCTGAGCGACAACACTCAGAACTACGTCTACGGCGCGACGGCGGCGTCGGTTCTGACCAATTTCAACAACACCATCTCCGGCGCGGGCCAGCTGGGCGCTGGCCAATTGACGCTGGTCAATCAGGCGGCCGGGGTAATCAACGGCAACGCCAGCAATATCTTGACAATCAATACAGGGGCTATAGCCGTCACCAATACGGGCCTGATCGAGGGGACGAGTTCCGGCGGTGTCACCATCAGTGGGTCCACGGTCGATGGGTCAACCGGTGGGGTGATCCAGGCGGCCGGAGGGGTCGTGCGTCTGACGGCCGCGACCGTGCTTGGGGGAACCCTGGCGATCTCGGGGGGCGGCCAGATCGTCACTACTGACCGGGGCAGTCTCCTGGATAGCGCCTCGGCCACCATCAATAACCAAGGCGCGGTCAGTGTCGCCAACAACACCTCGATCAGCCTGCAAGGCACGATCAACAACACCGGTTCGATCAATCTGCAGAGCGCCGGCAACATCACGGAACTGAAAATCACCGCCGGCAACGCCACCCTCAGCGGCGGCGGAACCCTGGCCTTGAGCGACAACAGCCAGAACTACGTCTATGGCGCCGCAGCCTCGACGACGCTGACCAATGCCAACAACACCATCTCCGGCGCCGGCCAGCTCGGCAGTGGCCAGCTGACGCTGATCAACCAGGCGGCGGGAGTGATCAATGGCTCCGCCGGCAACGTCCTGGTCATCAACACCGGGGCCGCCGCCGTCACCAACACCGGTCTGATCGAGGCGACCAGTTCCGGCGGTGTCACCATCGCCGGGACCACGATCAACGGGTCGACCAGTGGGGTGATCCAGGCGGCCGGCGGGGTCGTGCGCTTGACGACCGCGACCGTGCTCGGGGGAACCCTGGCCACCTCGAGCGGTGGCCAGATCGTAACCACCGACCGAAGCAGCCTGCTGGATAGCGCCTCGGCCACGATCAACAACCAAGGCGCGGTCAGCGTCGCCAACAACACCTCGATCAGCCTGCAAGGCACGCTCAACAACACCGGTTCGATCAATCTGCAGAGCGCCGGCAATATCACGGAACTGAAAATCACCGCCGGCAACGCCACCCTCAGTGGCGGCGGAACCCTGGTCTTGAGCGACAACAGCCAGAACTACGTCTACGGCGCGGCCGCTTCGACGGTCTTGACCAACGCCAACAACACCATCTCCGGCGCCGGTCAGCTCGGCAATGGCCAACTGACACTGGTCAATCAGGCGGCCGGCGTCATCAACGGCAATGGCGGCGCCGCCCTGACCATCAACACCGGCGCGAACCTGGTCACCAACGCCGGACTGATCGAGGCCACGGCTTCAGGCGGCCTCATACTTAACGGCTCGCTCACCAACACCGGCGCGGTGACCGCCAATGGCGGCAAGGTGACGATCACCGGCAATGTCGGCGGCACGGGGTCGGAAACCCTGATGGGCGCATCGAGCCTGGAGATCGGTAGTTCCACTGGAACCGGCGCGGTCCAGACAGTGACCTTCGCCGCCGGCGCGACCGGGGTGTTCAAGATCGACGCAGCCCAGAGCTTCAGCGGCACGGTTGCCGGCCTGGCCACTAGCCGTCACATCGATCTTGCCAATGTGAACTTCGCCGCCTCGACCTTGACCTATGTCGGTAATACGACGAGCGGCACTCTGACGGTGAGCGATGGGACTACCACGGCGAAGATCAAGCTAACCGGCAACTATACCAAAGCCAAATTCCTGAAGACCAACGACGGCGGCGGCCATGTGGATATCAGCTACAATGGCACCGGCTTGGCGGCGAGTCCGCCGACGACCGACGTGAGTCGGTTCGCATCCACCATGGCCGGCCTGGGTGGCAAAACCGCTTCCAGCGCCAGCCTGTCATCCGGCGGGGGGCTGCTGTCGCACAGCCAGATGTTGGCCATCCCACAAGCCGCCTGATCCCGCCCAGGCCTGGAATCTGCCCCAGTCTCAAGCGACAATGCGACTGTCAGCTTGCCGATCATGGCGGCCAAGCCGCCGGGGAGGCAAGAGATCGGTGATGACCAGACTCAAAGTCCATGGAGACTCGATCTCGGGCAACTGTCTGAAGGTCAAATGGACGCTCGACAATCTGGGCGTCGACTACGACTGGATCGAGACCGGCGTGCTGACCGGCGACACGCGAACCCCAGCGTTCCTCGCCCTCAATCCCGCCGGCCAGGTTCCGCTGGTGGTACTGGACGATGGCCGGCCGCTGGCGCAATCGAACGCCATCATCCTGTACTTCGCCGAAGGCTCGGCCCTGATCCCCACCGACGCCTACGCGCGGGCGAAGATGCTGGAATGGCTGTTCTGGGAGCAGTACAGCCACGAACCCTATGTGGCCGTGCTGCGTTTCCAGGTGAAATATCTCGGCAAGTCGCTGGAGGGGGTGGACCCCAAGCTGATCGAACGCTCGCACCTGGCGCTGGCGCGGATGGAGGCGGCCCTGGCCGCTGGGGCGTTTCTGGTCGGGGAAAGCGTGACACTCGCCGACCTCGCGCTGGTCGCTTACACACGTATGGCGCCCGACGGCGGCTTGAACCTGGATGCCTATCCGGCGGTGCTGGCCTGGATCGCGCGGGTCGAGGCGGCGCTGAACAT
>JANYFU010000542.1 GCA_025359665.1 Caulobacteraceae bacterium | reverse complement strand
GCCAAGCAAATCCTCAAATCGCATCCGGCGTATACCCTCGTTGATCCGTGCCCGGTCCATCCGCGTCTCCCGTTCACAGGACGCATAAGACCGGTCACTTCACGAGCTACGAACTCCGGACACATCACGAGCTAACCACAGACATCAATGCCGAAACCAGCCTGGCGTCGACCCGTTTTCAACTCGACCTTCCGGCGGCCAAGGACGCCGACCTGGCGGTCGGCCTGAGCTGGCTGCGCAACATCGCCGACGGAATGACATTCGACACCGCGGGGGTCGACAAGGAACGCGGCGTGGTTCTCGCGGAGATGGAGACCCGCAAAACGCCACAAAGCCTTGCCGATGAGGCGGTCACGCGCTTTCAGGCGTCGGGCGTCCGCTCGACGAACCGCGAGCCGATCGGAACCGAAGCCTCGCTGCGCGCCGCGACACCCGAGGCGGTGAAGGCCTTTTATGACCGCTGGTACCGGCCGGACCAGGCGGTGGTGGTCATGGTGGGCGACCTTCCGCTGGATGTCCTCGAAGCTAAGGTCAGGGCAACCTTCGAAACCTGGCGGAGCCTCGGCCCGCCGCCGCTCAAGGCGCCTCGCGCCCCGCCCGACCCTGGTCGGGGGCTCGATGCCGCCGCGTTCGACCAAACGGCGCTACTCAACACGGTTACGGCCTGTCGCCTGGGTCCATCCACCCAAACCGCCCGCGATGACATGGCCAGGACCCGGCGCGAAGCGCTTGGCCACATCTGGCGCGAAATCCTGAACCAGCGTCTGGCCGATCTTCGCAACATCGCCGCCAACAACCTGCTGGGCTCTCGGATGGAGATCGAGGACAATGGGCTGGATCTGAGGGGGACCTGCCTGGTCGTGCTCCCGATCACTGGCGGATGGGCGACCTCGCTGGCGGCGGCGCAGAAGGAATTACGGCGATTCAGCAATAGCGGTCCAACCGAACTCGAACTCGACAAGGCTATCGACGCCGCGCGGTCCCAACTCCGGGGAGCCATAACCGCCGCGCCCAACAGGACCAACGGTGAACTGGCTGATTCCGTGCTTGACCTGGTTCTCAGCGGCAGGGTGCTTGCCGAACCGCGCCAGGCCTTGCGCGCCTATGACATTGCCGTGGAGAACCTGTCGGTAGCCGATGTGAGGGCCACTTTCGCCGAGGACTGGCGAGGCGCTGGGCCCGTCATTTCGATCGTCTCGCCCTCCCCTCCAACGTCCGAAGCGATCCGGGCCGCTTGGCTCGACGTCGAGGGCGGCAATGGTCTGGCGAGCTACGCGGATCGCAAGGATAGCGACTGGGGCTATGATTTTGGGCGACCCGGGGTCGTGGCCGTACGCCAGACAGATGGCGGCGGCCAATTCGTCCGGATTCAGTTCCGCAACGGTGTGAGGCTCAATTTCAAGCAGACGACCTTCGCCGCCAACAGCGTCAATCTCGCGATTCGCTTCGGCGACGGACGGCGGGCGATCGAAAGTCGCCAATATCTCGTGGCGGCGTTGGGCGGCGCGGTCGCCGGTTTTGGCGGCGATGGCAAGCACAGTTTCGATGATCTGCGGCGGATGTTTCCGGATGACAGCGTCCAGCTCAAGATTCTGATAGGCGACGACGCCTTCACGATCGACCGCGAAGTTACGCGACCCAACCTGCCCGATGCGTTGAAGATCCTGGCCGCCTACATGAGCGACCCCGGGTTTCGACCCACCGTTGATCCTGTTGTGCAAGCGGGGCTCGACGTCGCTTATCGCCTGGCGAGATCGACGCCGCGGGGGTCGATTTCCACCGCGATGATGGAAAGCGTGGCGCCGGGCTCGCCCCTGACGCTTCCCCCCAGGTCCTCCCTCGATGGCGTGAACAGCGTCATGCTCGCCGGTATTCTGAAACCCGAGATCCTCGCCGATCCGATCGAACTGACCCTGGTCGGCGACATCGACGAGAAGACGGCGATCAGCCTGATCGCCGCCACTTTCGGCGCGCTGGCGCCGAGGCCAGCCGCCGCCCGATCACGGACCGACACCTTCTATCTGCGTTTCCCGGCCACGCCTCCACCGTTGATCCGGACGACGCATGACGGCCCGGCGGACAAGGCCGCGGCGCAGGTCGTCTGGCCGCTCTACGTCTCCGCGCCTTCACGGCGACGCGAGGGCTACGCGGTCGGCCTCGTGGGGGCGATTTTCGCCGACGAACTGCGGCGGCGCGTGAGAGAGGACCTCGCCAAATCTTATGACCCAACGGTAGAGGCGGATATCAAGGACGGCGGCGACCAGGGCGATCTCTCCGCCATGGTGGAGTCCTATCCGGCGGACGCCGAAGCCATGCTGACCGAAATCCGAGCCGTCGCCCGGCGACTGAAAGACGGCGGCGTCACCGCCGAGCAGTTGGAGGCGGCGCGCGCGCCGATCCTGGCGCTGGACCGCCAACGGCTGGCGACCAACGACTGGTGGGCGCGCGCGCTGTCCCAGGTCTCGCGGCGCGAGAGCGCTCTCAGGGACATGCTCGACTATAACGCCGTGGTGTCGTCCCTGACCCTCGACGAGGTCAGGAAGGCGGCGGCGGACTGGTTGACGTCGGAGCCGGTGATGGCGGTGTCCATGCCAGCCACGCCCCGACCTGAGGCACGACCGTGAGCCGCCGCGCCCTGATCGGCGGCGCCCCAATCGTCGCCGCCGCGATGCTTCTCGCCAGCACGGCATCGGCCGCCGGATCACCGCCGCCGCCGCCCGCCGAGGCGTGCCTGAACACTGCCGGAACCCAGGCCCCCGAAGCGCGGCTGAAAGCCTGCAACCTCGCCGTCAAGCAGGCCCTGACCGGTGATTCCGCCACGCGCGGGCTGCTGCTGATCGCTCGAGCGCGCACCCTCGAGGATCTCGACCGCCACGCCGAAGCCGAGGCGGACGCCGACGCGGCCGCCCGCGCGCGTCCGGGCGATCTCGACGCCATTCTGCTGCGCGGAGAGGCGCGCTCCCTTGGCGACAAGAACGATCTGGCTCTGGAAGACCTCAACACGGTGCTGAAGGCCAGGCCCGCCGACAGCCTGGCCCTGTTCCGCCGGGGTCAGATCTGGCAGTTCGACAAGGCCGACCCCACCAAGGCTCGTCAGGACTATGACGCGTCGATCCAGGCCGATCCCAAACGGGTGCGGACCTGGTACTATCGCGGTCTGCTGCGTCGGGACGCCCAGGACTATGACGGCGCCCTCGCCGATCTGGACACGGCCCTCAAACTCGATCCGGACGACGTGGAAGCGGCTCGCGAACGCGGCGGCGCCCTGGAACTGATGAATCGCCAGCCCGAGGCCCTGCAAGCCTATGACGCGATCCTGAAAGCCTATCCGGACGACGCCACCACCTTCACCTATCGAGCCTCGCTGCGCCGCGACACCGGCGATCTCAAAGGCGCCCTCGCCGATGCCGACAAGGCCATCGCCGCCGATCCCGATCAGATGCGCGCCTATCGCATCCGCGCCGACGTGTTCGACAAGCAGGGTCGTATGGACACCGCCATCGCCGCCGATGAGGCGGGCCTGAAACACAAGCCCGACGACGCCGCCACCCTTTCAGACGTCGCCGAGCTCTACCAGAAGGCCGGCAGGCTCGATATGGCTCTGGCCCGGTTCGATAGTGCGATCAAGATCGATCCGGCCAACGCCGACACCCTTGTCGCCCGCGCCAGGCTGCTGGTCCTCAAGGATGACAAGGGTGGCGCGACCGCGGGCTTCGACGCGGCAGTCGTCGCCGACCCCAAGTCCACCTTCGCCCTCAACGCCCGGGGCCTGCATCGCCTTTACGCCGCCGACTACGACAAAGCCATCGCCGATTTCGACGCCGCCGCCGCGATCGATCCGAAATACGACTCGGTCATCTTCAATCGCGGCTTGGCCTACGCCGGGCTGGAACGCTTCGACCGCGCCATCCGGGAGTACAACGCATATCTGGCGCTCGTACCCGGCGACGCCGACGCCTTCAGCGCCAAGGGCGAGGCTTATCGGCGCCTGGGCGACGACCTGCGCGCCATCGAGGAACTGGACAAGGCGATCACCGCGAAACCCGATCTCGCTCTGTCGTGGTGGCGGCGCGGCCTGGCCAGGGAATCCATGGGCGACATCGACGACGCCCGCCTGGACAAGGCGCGGGCAAAGAAGCTGGACCCCCATGTTGATGACTAGCCCCAGGCCAGGCGCGGCCGGCGCGCTCTTCGCTCTTCTGGTGCTGATCAACGGCGCAGCCCGGGCCGAGACCGCCCCAGCCGCGCCGCCTGCCCTGGGAGTCGTCGTGGCGAGCGGGATCGTGGCAGAGGGCGACAAGGACAGCTCCCTGATCTGGATTACGCTCGGCGGCTCCGACCTCAGGTTCGAGACGCCGACAGAAGCCGTCCAGAATCCCGACGGTCTGTTTGCCGCCGCCAAGCAGTCGGCCGACAAGCGCCTCCGTCTCACGATCACCTACGATCCCGACAGCGGCTTCATGGACCCCGCCACCGGCAAGGCGACGTTCGCTATCCGCCAGGTGAGACTGGGCGACAAGACTATCGCCGGGGCGGGCGCCGACGCCGATCTCCGTCGGACTCCCGCATCTCCCGCCGAGGCCGCCCTGGCCCGCGCGCTGGGTCTGAGCGAGGAAGGCGATCCCAAAGCCGTGCGGGTTGACCTCACAACCGCCCTGGCCGACCCGGACCTGCCGACCGCCTGGCGGATATCGGCGCTGAAGACGCGGGCGTCGGTGGACGAGGCAAATGCCGAGGGCGACCTGCCGGCCGGCCCAGATCGCGACAGGCTGCTGTTATCGGCGCTTGAGGACAACCGGGCATGGGTGAAACTTGCCCCGGATGACGCCGACGCCGCTTTGGGGGTCGCGGCGAACCTTGAGGAACTCGGCGCCTACGACGACGCCCTGGGGGCCTATCGCGCCATGAGGGCCAAGTGGCCGGACGAAGACTATCGGAGCGCCATCCGCATCGGCGCCGTGTTCCGCACCCGGGGCCAGTATGATCGCGCCCTGGCGGAACTCGACAATCTGGTCGCTCGCAAGGGAGCTCAGAGCGGCATGAAGTTCCACTACAACCGGGGGCGTACGCTCTCGAAGCTCGGCCGCCATCTGGACGCCGTCAAGGAATTCGACGCCGGCCTGAAGGACCAGCCCGACTATGCCTGGGCCAAAGCCTACCGCGCCTGCGATCTGGCCGCCGTCGGACGCCTCGACGAGGCCCTGGCGGATCAGACGAGCGCCGCCGCGATCCTGGCCCGATGGGCTGGTGAACAGCGCCCGACCTTGACCATGGCCCGCGGAATTCGTCAGGTTGCCGAAGTCGCGGATCAGTTGCGGCAGGCGAAATCGGCCAAGCCCCCGGCAAAGCCCATCGTGGGCTGCGATATCTATTTCGACGATTTCGAAAAGACCCGGGACCGAAGCCCGATGTTGCCCTCGCCTTAAGTGGGAGCCGATGGCCGTCTCGCGCATTAGACATACCCGTGTTGGAGGGTGCGTCGATTGCTGTTGGAACCTGGGAGCCTTTGTTGGCGGGTCGGCGCCGCCAGCCACGCGACCATTCTGGTGGATGGAAAAGCCTATTTCGACGCCGCCAGGGAGGCCATCGGCCAGGCGCGGCGTTCAATCTATTTCCTCAACTGGGCTTTTGAGCCGGATACCCGGCTCAACCCGAAGCCTGGCCGCGTAGCGCCTGGCGAGGAAGACATCGCCGGGTTCCTGAAGCGGCTGGCCGACCAGCGCCATGATCTCGATATCCGCATATTGTGCTGGCAATCGGCCCTGCCGGTGGCGGCCACCCAGAAGTTCTTTCCGATCGCCGACCGCGGGGTGTTCGCCGGGAGCCGGGTGAAGTTCGTGC
>JANYFU010000506.1 GCA_025359665.1 Caulobacteraceae bacterium | reverse complement strand
GGCGCCTATCTGGCCGCAAGGCTGTTAGGCGCTTCGGCGGCGATCGCCGCCCGAGAGGGCCAGGCTCTGGCGGCGCGCGTCGTCGCCACGCCCGGCGCCCTGATCGCGCCCGAACTGTCCCACCCCCCTGTCCCACCCTCCTGACCGGAACCGGCATGAAGATCACCAGCGCGCGCGTCATCGTCACCTCGCCCGGCCGCAACTTCGTCACCCTCAAGATCGAGACAGACCAGGGCCTCTATGGCCTGGGCGACGCCACCCTCAACGGTCGCGAATTGTCGGTGGCGAGCTATCTGACTGATCATGTGATCCCCACCCTGATCGGGCGGGACGCCCAGCGCATCGAGGATATCTGGCAGTATCTCTACAAGGGCGCCTATTGGCGGCGAGGGCCGGTGACGATGAGCGCGGTCTCGGCGGTGGATACGGCGCTTTGGGATATCAAGGCCAAACAGGCGGGCTTGCCGCTTTATCAATTGCTGGGCGGCGCCTGTCGGGATGGCGTGATGGTCTATGGCCACGCCAATGGCGAAACCATCGACGAAACTCTGGCCGAAGCCCAGGGCTACCTGGACCGCGGCTACCTGGCAATACGCCTTCAGACCGGGGTGCCCGGCCTGAAATCGACCTATGGAGTATCGGGCGACAAGATGTTTTACGAGCCGGCCGATGGCGCCAATCCAACCGAGCATGTTTGGGCGACGGCGCCTTATCAAAGGTCGGCCCCCGATCTGTTCGCCGCCGCGCGTCAGAATCTGGGATGGGATGTCCATCTGCTTCACGATGCCCACCACCGGCTCACGCCGATCGAGGCGGCGCGGTTGGGCAAGGATCTCGAGCCCTATCGCTTGTTCTGGCTGGAGGACGCGACCCCGGCGGAAAACCCGGAGGCTTTCCGACTGATCCGCCGCCACACCACTACACCCCTGGCGGTTGGCGAGGTGTTCAATTCCATCCATGACGCGCGGACCCTGATCCAGGAGCAACTGATCGACTACATCCGATCAACGGTGGTCCACGCCGGCGGGATCACTGGCCTGAGACGGATTGCATCCCTGGCCGATCTGTATGGTGTGAAAACCGGCTGTCATGGAGCCACTGACCTGTCGCCGATCTGCATGGGCGCGGCCCTGCATTTCGATCTGTCGGTTCCTAATTTCGGCGTCCAGGAGTACATGCGTCACAGCGAGGCGACGGACGCGGTGTTTCCCCACGCCTATCGGTTTGACGCCGGACGCCTGCATCCGGGCGAAGCGCCCGGACACGGCGTCGATATCGACGAAGACCTGGCCGCCCAATACCCCTACGAGCGCCGCAGCTTGCCGGTGAACCGCCTGGAGGACGGAACGATCCACGACTGGTAGAGGGGCCGACTCGGCCGTTTGGTTAAGCAAGAACTTGAGTGCGTCGGGCGCGGCCTCGCCGAGACGCCAAGCCCACCACACCGGAACCGATAAGCAGCATCGCCCAGGTTGCTGGCTCAGGTACGGACGGTATGTTGTTGAGACTGTTCAGGGTCCCTTTCCCGTCGATACTGTCGCCGTAGTTGAGTTCCAGCTCGACCTCGGTTCCGTCGTCTTTGGTGATAACGACCGGCGGCGGCGGGATAAACACCGCCGGCGGTGGTGTGGCGGGCGGCGGAGCGCTGTTGATAGCCTGCTGCGCGGACTGATTGAAAGCGACGGAGTCGATCAGGAAATCGAACACCGCCGGCCGGCCGAACGCGCCGACGACCACACTGGTTATGTTCGGGGCCTGTAGATCGACAATGCCGTAGCCAGAGTTGAAGTTCGCCGCAAGGCTGCTCAACGTCTGTGTGGCGACCTGCGTCGTGCCATCATAGGCGGTTGCAACATAAGTCTGAGCAAAGGTCTCGCCGTTGAACAGCGCGAAGCTGACTTGGTTTGTCGAGTAACCAGGGCTGATATTAATGTTCAGCGTATTTGACAGGCCGACACCGAAATCGGCCGTGCCGTAGACGTTCGGGGCCGAAGCGAAGGAAATCGCTGGAAAAAATGTTGCAAAACCGAGAATGACCCCGCCTGAGAATGTGGCCGGAGTGGTCACGATAGTCTGTGGCGCGCCCGCCGCCACATAAGTGCTCGGCCCTTGGGCGAAACTCGGAGCATCGAAGGTAACTAGATCAACCGCGACAGCGGCGGCTTGCGATGCCGACATCAACCAGACCGACCCGAGGGTCGCTCCGTAAAGTGCTATATTCGTAATTATACGCATAATGGGTTCAGCCCCTACCTCTTGCGGAAAACGTTCCGTTACAGCCAAGCGTTCATCCCGCCCGCCCTCGGCTTCCTGCACCGTGAATCTGAACCCAACCTGAAAAGCGGCGAAATTCGGACAGCTTTCCCGCTAACTTGCTCGCACGCCCATATTCCACTCTCCGAAGTTCAGGCGCACATTGTTTCACACTCCGATCGTGATCGGAGGACTGCAACCGCTGGAGGTGTTCTATTCGCATCCTGTTGATCGAGGACGAACCCCGACTCGTGGCTGTGATGCGCGAAGCGCTAAAGCCCGAAGGATTTGTCGTCGACAGCTGCCTCACTGGAGGCGAAGGCTTGGAGCTTGGACTGACCGAGGACTACGACGCGGCCATACTGGACCTGGGGTTGCCAGACATGCCCGGGCTGGATGTACTCAAGGCGTGGCGGCGAGCAGGGCGCGATCTTCCCGTTCTGATCCTATCCGCGCGAGCCGCCTGGCCGGAACGGGTCATGGGCCTAAACATTGGCGCCGATGACTACATGGCAAAGCCATTTGAGCCTCCCGAGGTCGCCGCGCGTCTGCAAGCCTTGATTCGTCGTCGTCACGGCCGCGCCGATCCGGTCCTGCGCCACGGCGCCCTGGAGATTCGCCCCGCCGAGAACACGGTCAGCATGACCGGTCGGGAAATCGAACTGACATCACAGGAACGCCGCATCCTGGTCTATCTCATGCAGCGGCCAAACCGCATCGTCTCGGAGCGGGAACTGACCGACCACATCTACGACCTCGAGAGCAACCGTCACTCCAACGGCGTTCAGGTCTACATCGGCCGGCTGCGGAAAAAACTCGGCCGAGAAGTCATCCGAACATTGCGCGGCATGGGGTACAGATTGGGATGAGGTTGTGGGACCTTGGCCTCAAAAGCCTTCAGACGCGACTGCTGCTAGGCGCATTCCTGTGGATCGCCGCCGGATTGTTGGTCTCCGGCATCGCCATATCGGGGATATTCCGGGAACATGTGGCGGTGCAATTCCATCATGAGCTGGAAGACCACCTGACCGAATTGCAGGGCTTGTCCATCGTCGGATCAAGCGGTCACCTGTCGATTCTGCGTCCGGTCAGCGACCCTCGATTCTCTGCGTCTGAGTCGGGCTACTATTGGGAAATCCGGCAGTCCGGTTTGCCAGTCTTACGATCGGAGTCTCTGGCCGGCAGGGATCTGACGGTCGGCGGAGCCCATCGCATGGATGTCGCTCGAAGATCCGTCAGAATCGATCCCCGGCGCGAACCATTCAACTTCGAGGTGGCGGGGGACAAGAGCGAGTTGACCGTGGTCATGGCCCGGTTCAACCGCCTGCTGTTCACCTCACTCAGCGTGATCGCCATCGGACTGTTCGTCGCCGCGGCGGCGCAAGTCGGCTTTGGTCTGCATCCGCTGCGTCGTCTTCGTCTTGCGCTCGGCGATGTTCGTGGCGGGCGCGCCGAAAGACTATCGGATGATTTTCCTACGGAAGTCAGGCCTTTGGTTAGCGATCTCAACGCCTTGATCGACGCTCAGGCCGATATGATCAGGCGAGCCCGATCCCAGGCAGGCAATATGGGTCACGCGTTGCGGACGCCTCTGGCGATCCTGATGGCGCAAGCTCGAACACTGGCCGCGAATGGTCACGCCGAAATCGCCGAAGCCATCTTGGTCGAATGTCGCGCGATGACCCGGCAGGTGGACTATCAGGTCGCCCGCGCGCGCGCGGCCGCTTCTCGGGCGGGGGTTGGAGCTCACGTGATCGCGGCGTTGAAGGTGGACGAAATTATCTCGGCTATGGAAAAAATCTGGGCCGAGCGAGGTCTGGTCTACTGCAACGAGGTGCCCAGGAATCTGATCGTCGCGGTCAACTCGGACGACCTCGGAGAGATCCTCGCGAACCTTATCGACAATGCCGCAAAGTGGGCCGGCCATGAGATTCGGCTGACCGGCGAGACCGTCGATCACGGCGTTATTCTGACCATTGAGGACGATGGCCCGGGTATACCGATTGAGAACCGCGAGCGCGCTTTCTGCCTCGGCGAACGGCTCGACCAGAGCAAGCCCGGGAGCGGGCTTGGCCTGGCGATCGTCAAGGACCTCGTGGACCTGTACGGAAGGAATGTCAGCCTCACTCAGAGCAACCTGGGTGGCCTGAAAGCGGTGGTGACGCTTCCCTTCGAATCGGACCGCGCGACAGGCAGACCGGAAACCGATCGCCTGAGCGTTTCCTAGGCGACCTTCATGGACAGTATCTTGCCAGGCTGACGCGGAGGTTCGCCCTTGGGCAGAGCGTCGACATGTTCCATGCCATCGATCACTTCGCCCCACACGGTGTACTGGTTATCGAGGAAGTTGGAGTCGGCCAGGCAGATGAAGAACTGGCTGTTGGCTGTGTGTGGCGCGGAAGTCCGGGCCATCGAGCAGACTCCGCGGCGATGCGGCGCGGCGGTGAATTCCGACTTCAGGTTTGGCTTCTTCGACCCGCCGCCGCCGGTGCCGGTGGGATCTCCGCCTTGCGCCATGAACCCCGCGATCACCCGGTGAAAGACAACGCCATCGTAGAAGCCCTCCCCCGCCAGTTCGGTGATCCTTTCGACGTGGCCTGGGGCCAGATCGGGTCGCAGACGTATCGTGACCGGGCCGGATTCCAGGGTCATGATCAGGGTGGGTTCAGAGGACATGGCGCTCACTTGACTTGAGAGGGAAGGTCGACGTCGCAGATTGAGAAATCGACGACTTTTTCGG
>JANYFU010000498.1 GCA_025359665.1 Caulobacteraceae bacterium | reverse complement strand
CTGAACCTGATGTCGGCGGTTCGCTGCACGCGCCGGCTGCTGCCCGCGATGCGGGAGCGCAAGTGGGGCCGTGTCGTGATGGTGTCGAGCGGCGCGGCCTTCTATCCCAACGCGGCCCTGATCGACTACGGCGCGACAAAGGCGGCGATGGTGGCGATGGGCAAGGCGCTGGCGCGGAAATACGGCGCCGACAACGTCCTGGTGAACTCGGTGCTGCCGGGCCTGATCCACACGCCGATGTGGGAGCGGGCGGCGGGTGAAGTGGCCACGGCCAATCGCACGACCACGGGAGCCGTCCTGGCGAATAACGCCAAGTCTGTTCCTCTTGGGCGCTACGGAACCGCCGAGGAAATCGCCGCCGTCATCGTCTTTCTATGCAGCAACGCCGCCTCCTACATCAATGGCGCGGCGATAACGGTGGATGGCGGCCAGGGCGGCCACGTCTAGGCGACGGATTCCGACACTTGGCGCCCGGCGCAATGCGATCGATACGGTTGTCGACCTAAGCTCAAGCGTGTTGAATGACGTGCTCAGCGCGCACGGTATACGACCATGGCCGACCGCGTCGCGGGCATTGTTGCCGGAAGCGGGCCCTCGGAGGGGCTCTTCAGGGTGGAGTGCGGACGTGAGTTCAGCTACCTGAATTTCAGGTTGCGGCCACCGAGGGAGCCTCAATGCCGATTGAGGAGGTTCAACGTCTTGTGCGCTGGCTTCCCAGCGTAGAGGTGGCCGAAAGGACGCCGTCGTTCGGCGACATCGAAATCGTGAGCCTCGACTACCGCACGCTCCGCCTCTCGTTGCCTTACGAGGAGGGTAAGCTGTTGCTCCAGTTCAATGATGCACGCGCTTTCATGACCGAGTGGGACGGCGACCCAAATCCATTTCTGAATTTCCGAGAAGCGGGGAATCGCACCGGCGATCTATTTAAGGTCGAGCGGTCGCGCTGGCTGGCGTCAGGCCATTTCAATTTGGGTATTGAGCCTTCGCGGACCTCAGATCAGCCTTGGGAGCACTTCCTCATCCTCGCGAGCGAGCGATCAATCCATGTTGCCGCTCGGGAAAATATCTCGATTGAATGGGCGCCCGGGACTTGGTCAGGCGAGCCAGGTGGGTGGACGTTTATGCCGCTACCAGCCACCCAGTGGCGGTAGCCGCCGACCCAGAGCGGTTTGTCCGAACATCCGCTCAGGGTCGCAGTTCCCCGTTGGCGTCCTGGCGACAAGCCGACATTGGCGTCGCCCTGGTTCCCGGCCAGGACGCTGACATTCCAAGCCGTTCCAACTTCGGGGCGGAAAGCCGCCCTCGAACGTATCAGGCTCTCGTGCGGATCATGCGACCGCCAGGAGGTGGAATGGCGCGGCGTTGACCGCTAAAAACTCGACCCGGGCTTGCTCAGGAAGGCAAGTTCATCCGGCGTCGAGTGGCGCTCCAGAAGAGAGTTGCGATGTGGAAAACGACCGAAGCGTTCAATTATCGCCTGATGCTTGAGTTCCGATGAGAGCGATTTCTCGAGACCGGGTGCGCTGAACAGGCGGACGGCCGCCTGGTGGATCGCGCTGAATGTCTCACGGACATGGTTGTCGACATCATCTGATGTCCGAAACCATTGCGCCGGCTTCAGGACGTTGAACCAGTAATCGATGATGACGGCAGGTTCCATTGTCACGCCTTCTGATGTCATTTCGTCCAGATCGCCCGACGACCCGCGCGCCGCGACGCAATCGTCAGATCTTGACGACCAGGTCTGGGCCTTCGACGAAACTATTGCGTTGCCCGCAGCACACCGATCGGCGGCGGCGCACGCTTGGGCAGCGTGTTGATGGCTGGGCTCTTTTCCCAGTAGTCGAACGCGGCGCGGATGCGGCGGTGGCGCTTCTCCACCTGCTCGCGGAAATCCCAGTGCGTCAGGACATAGTCCTCATCCGCCTTCACGGCCTCGAGGACTCGCTGACCGACGACCAGCGGATCAATGCCGCGTTCGACCAGGATACGCTCGGCGCCCGCCGGATCCTGCCCGGGTCCGCCATAGTCCGCGCCACGATTGCGGCGGCTGTCGAAAATGGCGGTGTTCACGAAGCCGGGGCACAGCACGGAGACGCCGATCTTCCGGTCCTTCAGTTGCTCGCGCCAGCCTTCGCTCATCGCGACGACGGCGTATTTGGTGGCCGAGTATTGCACCCGCGGCCCGCTGACCAGGCCGGCGCCCGAGGCGGTGTTGACGATGTGCCCGCCCTCGCCATGCGCGGCGATCAGCGGGGCGAATATCTCGACGCCATGGACGACGCCCATGATGTTGACCGCGTTCTGCCAGTCCCACTCCGCCTCGCTCATCCGCCCGATCGGCGCCATGACGGCGACGCCGGCGTTGTTGCAGACGAAGTGCACCTTGCCGAACCTGACGATGGTTTCCAGCGCGGCGGCGCGCACGGAGTCGCGGCTGGTCACGTCACAGACAACGCCCTCGGCGCGGATCTGCCTGGCGCGCAGCATTTCGAGCGCTCTGGGGATCGCATCGGCCTGAACGTCGGCGATCATCACATTGGCGCCTTCCGCGCCAAACGCCTGCGCCATGCCGAGGCCGATGCCGCTGGCTCCGCCGGTGATGAACACGGTCTTGCCGCGCATGGTTTCGCCGGGCGCGGCCGGCGCGCCGTTCAGCGCCGGGCTGTTCTCAGCGCGATCGAACCCGCGCTCGATGGCTTCCAACCGCGGCTCGACCACCGCGCGGTATTCGGGATGGGGGATGATGTAGAGCGTGTCGTCCTTGACCGCCTCGAGCACCGCCATGGCGACCACGTTGGCCGGCATGCCGCCCCGATCCATCATCTGCCCGATCCGCGCGCGCTGGGCGTCATCAAGCGGCCGCGCGCCGCCATAGGAGTCCGGGCGGTTGCGGTAGCTGTCGAGAATGTTGGTGTTGACCAGCGCGGGGCACAGCACCGATACGCCGATGTTCCTGGACTTCAGCTCCGCGCGCCAGCCTTCGCTCATGCCGACGACCGCGTATTTCGTGGCGCTGTAGGGCTCGATGCCCGGCCCGGTGAACAGCCCCGCGAGCGATGCCGTATTGACGATATGCCCGCCCTCGCCGTGACTCTCGATCAGCGGAACGAAAATCTCCACGCCATTGGCGACGCCCTTCAGATTGACGTCGAGCACCCAGCGCCACTCTTCTTGCGTCATCCGCTCCATCGGCCCGGAGACGGCGACGCCGGCGTTGTTGACGATGACATGCACCTTGCCGAATTTGGCGATCGTCTCGAGCGCCGCGTCGCGCATCGAAGTTCGGCTCGACACATCCGCCACCACGCCTTCGCAGCGGATCTGCTTGTCGCGCAGCGCCTGAATCGCGCGGCCTAGCGCGCCTTCCTCGATGTCGGCGAGCATGACGTTCATGCCCTCGGCGCCGAACGCCTCCGCCATCGCCAGGCCCATGCCGCTGGCGCCGCCCGTGACAAACGCCGTCTTGCCGCGAAAATCCTTCATCAGACGGTCATCATCCCAGTTCGAGGCCTTCGAGATCGCCGGCTTCACGCCACTTGGCCATCAACGCGTTAAAGGCGTTGATCCCGGGGGCGTAGGCGCCGGCGCCCAGCCCGCCCGAGCCGGGCTCGCCGAAGTGGCCTTCGTTGTTGTAGGAGCCGGGCGTGCAGCTGGACAGGAATCGGAACGCGACCACCGACAGGCGGTTGATTTCAGCCACCCACTCGGTCTCGGCTTCCTTGGTGGGCTGCGAATAGCGCAGGCCGCGGTCCATCACCTGCTTGATGATGTAGCTGACATGCTGGGCCTGGTCGTCGAGCACCGACGTCAGGTTGACCGACCCGCCGTTCTGCGACTGGCCGAGAATGAAGCAGTTCGGGAAGCCGTGGGTCGAGAAGCCGTGGTAGGTCTTCATGCCGTCCGACCAGTAGTCGCTCAGCGTCTTGCCGCCGACCCCGATCAGGTCGTAGCCGGCCCGGCGGGTCCAGGCCGTGCCCACCTCGAAGCCGGTGGCGAAGATGATGCAGTCGACTTCGTATTCGACGCCGTTGGCCACCAGCGCATTGCTGGTGATCCGCTCGACTCCCTTGCTCTCGGAGGTGTCGATAAGTTTGACGTTCGGCCGGTTGAAGGTCGGCAGATAGTCGTCGTTGAAGGTCGGCCGCTTGCAGAACTGGCGATACCAGGGCTTCAGTGCCTCGGCGGCCTCCGGGTCGGTCACGGTTTCGTCCACGCGCTTGCGGATGCCGTTCATCTTCTGGAAGTCGGCGATCTTGATCATCAGCGCGGCCTCGCGCTTGGTCATAGCCTGCCCGCGCCTGGCCTTGGCCGCGCGGCTGAGCATGCGGAAGATGTCGGTCCAGCCGTCGTTGACCAGGTCCTGCTCGACCGGCAGGCCGATGACCATGTTGTTGAAATTCTCGCGCCGCGCGCGCTGCCAGCCGGGGGTCAGGCTGGCCGCCCAGTCCGGATCGGTCGGCTTGTTGCCGCGCAGGTCCACCGACGAAGGCGTGCGCTGGAAGACGTAGAGATGCTTGGCGCTGGCGCCCACATGCGGGACCGACTGGATAGCGGTCGCGCCCGTGCCGATGATCGCCACCCGCTTGTCGGCCAGCTTGGTCAGGCCGCCAGCATGGTTGCCGCCGGTGTAGTCGTAGTCCCAGCGGCTGGTGTGGAAGGTGTGGCCCTCGAATTCCTCGATGCCCGGGATCGCCGGCAATTTCGGGCGGTTCAGCGGGCCGGTGGCCATCACCACGAAGCGGGCCCGCATCGCATCGTTGCGGTCGGTCGAGACGATCCAGCGCGCCGCCGCCTCGTCCCATCGCAGCTCCGTCACGTTGGTCTGGAAGCAGGCGTTGTCGTAGAGGTTGTAGTGATTGGCGATACGCCGCGAGTGTTCGTAGATCTCCGGCGCGTAGGAATACTTCTCCTTCGGGACATAGCCGAGCTCCTCGACCAGCGGCAGATAGCAGTAGCTCTCGATATCGCACTGCGCGCCGGGATAGCGGTTCCAGTACCAGGTGCCGCCGAAGTCGCCGCCGGCTTCGATCACCCGGATGTTCTGGATGCCCGCCTCGCGCGCCCGGGCCCCCATCAACAGGCCGCCGAAGCCGCCGCCGATGATAACCAGGTCGACCTCGTCGGTCAGGGGCTCGCGGGTGAACCCCGGCGCCACATAATGGTCGTCGACGAAATGGCGGAAGCGGCCCTCGACCTCGACGTACTGGGAATTGCCCTCGGCGCGGACGCGTTTGTCGCGCTCCCGCTGGTACTTCTCGCGCAGGGCGTCGGGGTCAAAATCCAGCACCGTGTCGTCGGTGGCGCTCGCGTCGTCCATCAGTTTGCTCCGGCGGCCCGGCGTCTCGCCGGACGCCTCTGAGAAATCAATTCGTTTGGTCTCCCGCTACGGAAGTCAACTCGCCGGTTGTGACTTCAGCTACACTGCGGGGCCGGTGATGATCTCGGCTTCGAGGATCGGGATACTTGGCGCGATCGCCACCTCGCCGGGCGGGATGGGCGGGTTCATCAGGCCCTGCTCGGTCAGGGTGGCCAGGTTCCGTTCATGTTTCTTCTGGTCGATCCCATAGAGCAGCAGCACCAGGATCGAGATCACGGCCAGGATCGCGGCGGTCGGCAGGTAAAGCAACGCCAGGTGGCGCATGATCACCGGATCGACGGCGCCTTGCTGGGCGTGGGCCGGGAAGCCGACGGCGGCGATCATCAGGGTCGCCACGAATCCACCCACGGCGACGGACAGCTTGGGCACCAGGTTATTGGCCGAGAACAGCAGGCCCTCCGAGCGCCGGCCGGTGGCGACCGCAACGTCCTCGACCACGTCGGCGACCATCGAGCTCAACAGCACATAGCCCATCATCGCCAGGGCCGCGGTGACGAAGGTGTCGGCGAACAGGATGGCGAACACCCAGGGCGAGCCGTTGGGCGGGAATATGCCCGCCAGCCGGAACGTCATCGGCGCCAGGCCGATCGCCACGGTGAGCATGAACAGCAGGATCATCGCGTATTTCTTGCCCAGGCGCCGCGACAGCATCGGCGTCAGCATGCCGCCGAAAATGGCGGCGGGCAGGCCGGCGAGCACCAGCAGGCCCCGGGTCTGCGGGCTGAGCTCCCAGAAGTAGAGGTAGAAATAGGTCTGCATCGTATAGGTGATGCCGTTGCCCGTGCCGCCCACCAGGCCGCAGGCCATCATCACCAGCAGCGAACGATTGGTCAGGGTGCCGACCACCTCCTTGATCTGGTCCTTCAGGCTTTCCGGCTTTCGCGCGGCGAACAGAGTGGGGATCAGCCGGTGGGTGGACAGGCCCGCCACCAGGACGGCGAGCATGATGACGATCGCCGCCATCAACCCATACTGCGCATAACCATCACGGTTGAGAATTCCCAGCGGATGGGTCGCGTCGCGGCGCAGGAACACCAGGTAGAGCACCATGGTCATCACCGCGCCGCCGCCGGTGGCGAAGAAATAACGGAAGCCCATCAGCCTGGTGCGCTCATGGTAGTCGGACGTCAGTTCGGGCGCGAGGGCGGCCGAGGCGGTGTCGTACATGCCGGCGAAGAACCGCACGGCAATCAGGATGGCCACGATGAAGATGAAGGTCGCCTGTTTGGGCCAGTCGGCCGGCGTATGCCACAAAACATAGATGCTAATGCCCAGGGGGATGGCAGCCGCGTAGATGAACGGGTGGCGCCGGCCCCAGCGAGTGTTGGTGGAGTCCGACCACATGCCGATCAGCGGATCGACCACCGCGTCGAAGATCAGCGAAAGCATGATCGCCAGGCCGACCATCGCCACCGGCAGGCCGATCACCTGGTTCAGATAGACCGTCATCACCCCGGCCGACAGCGCCGTTCCGGTGACGGTGGTGGCCATCATGCCAAAGCCGTAGCCGAGTTTGGTCGTGAAATTGAGCCGCGAGGGCGCGCCCTGGACAGTCATGTTGCAACGCCTCCCCGCGCCATTTTTTGCTAAGCTGGCGCGGCCTGTGCGCCGCGCACCAGCCGGCCAGGCAGGGCGCCGGTGGACTGACCCTCGCGGGAGATCACCTGGCCGGCGACGATTGTCGCCTCATAACCCGCCGCGTCCTGATAGAGCCGCCGGCCGCCGGCCGGCAGATCGTAGCGCACCCGCGGGCTGTGCAGCGCCACCCGGCCGTGGTCGATGACATTAAGGTCCGCCTTGCGCCCGACCGACAGCACGCCGCGATCGTTCAGGCCGACGGTCTCCGCCGGATCGCGGGTCAGCGCCTGGACGGCCTGCTCGATCGAGATCCGCGCCCCGTCACGCTCGCGGGTCCAGTGTTGCAGCACCGTGGTCGGGAAGCTGGAATCGCAGATCATGCCGTAGTGCGCGCCGCCGTCGCCAAGGCCCAGAACGCTGTTGGGGTCGTTGATCAGCGACAGGATCGGGTCGAGATTGCCGTTGCCATAGTTGGCCAGCGCCAGCAGCAGGAGCGCGCGCCCGCCGTCTTCCATCATCATGTCGTAGGCCAGTTCGGCCGGGTCCATGCCGCGCCGCGCCGCCTGCGCCGCCACCGAGGTCGCCGGGTCGGGCTCATAATTCGGCGGATCGCCCATCGGGAAGATGTAGTCGAACCGCCGCCCCAGCCGGGTCAACGGCAGGAAGGAGTGCCGCGCGTCCTCCATCAGCAGCCGGGCGCGCACCATCGGGTCGCGCAATGCCTGAAGCCGTTCCTCGAATGGCAACCCGACCAGCGGCTGGTAGCTGGGGCAGAGGTTGAACGGGTTCACTGTCAGATCGAAGCCCAACACCATGCCGATCAGCCGCGGGTAGACCTGGGCGCGGATGCGCGGCCCCTTGGTGTTGGCCTCGGCGAGGTGGGCCATGATGTCTCGCCAGGCTTCCGGATTGCCGTTGTCCTGCGCCATGGTGAAGCTGGCCGGACGCCCGCTCATCCGCGTCAGGCGGGAGAGCAGGTCGATTTCGTCCTGCAAAGTTCGGCCGGACGAGCCGAATACCGCCTGCAGGACGCCCTTGCCGGTGTCCTTCAGCGCCATCGCCATGGCCTCCAGCTCGGTCTCCGCCGATTGCCAGGTCGGGATCGGATTGCCCTGCCCGGTCTTGTGGATCACCAGGCGCGAGGTGGCGAACCCCAGGGCGCCGACGCCGATCGCCTCGCGCACCACCGCCTGCATCTTCACGAGGTCGTCGGCGTTCGCCGGCTCGCGGTCGGCGCCGCGCTGGCCCATCACATAGACGCGCACCGCCGAGTGCGGAATCTGCGAGGCGAAGTCGATATCGTGGGGACGCTTTTCGATGGCGTTCATGTATTCGGGATAGGTCTCCCAATCCCAGGTCAGCCCCTCGGTCATCACCACTTCGGGGATGTCCTCGACGCCTTCCATGACGCTGACCAGCAGGTCGCGGTGCTCGGGCCGGCAGGGCGCGAAGCCGACGCCGCAGTTGCCGCCGACCACGCTGGTGACGCCATGGCTGGACGAGGGCGACAGCCGATCGGCCCACACCGCCTGGCCGTCATAGTGGGTGTGGATGTCGACGAAGCCGGGCGTGACGATCTTGCCCCTGGCGTCGATCTCCTCGGCGCCGGAATCGGTCAC
This sequence comes from Caulobacteraceae bacterium, assembly GCA_025359665.1. Classification (GTDB taxonomy): domain Bacteria; phylum Pseudomonadota; class Alphaproteobacteria; order Caulobacterales; family Caulobacteraceae; genus Acaudatibacter. The sequence continues at coordinate 137 of JANYFU010000498.1, read as the reverse complement.
CTTGCCAATCGCGGCGATCTTTCCGTCCTTGATCGCGACGTCCGCCGCGAACGACGCGGCTCCGGTCCCGTCGACCACTTCGCCGCCACGGATGACCATGTCGAACTTGCGAGCCATCAGCGTTTCCTCTGTGTTTA
>JANYFU010000481.1 GCA_025359665.1 Caulobacteraceae bacterium | reverse complement strand
CGCCGAGAGGCGACCCGGCGTCGTTGAGAAGCTTCGTCACGGTGTTTTTGGATATGCCCGTTACTCGAGTGATGGCGCGAATCGACATGCCCTGGCAGAGCAGCTGGAGGGCATCGGCGCGTTCCGTTGACTAAAGCTTGTTCATGGGGACAACGCATAACGCATCATGCATGTCGGTCAAGCATAAGGGTCATTTTAATTGACGAGTCTGGTCAACGCCTTAGCTCGGCGAACAAAGGATTTGACAACAGATTCAATCGGATGTAGAGACAAGGCGTCCCCGGCTGGGTTTGAACCAGCGACCTCCCGATTGGCAGCCAGGCGCTCTATCCTACTGAGCTACGGGGACACGAGACGGGGCAGAGGGGCCGATGCGCGATTGCCGTCGCGCACCAGCCCTCTCGGTCCAGTCCCTCCTAACGGGCCGGGTCAACACCGATAGCCCTCCTTTCCAGTCAAGTTACGGCCACCGTCCCGAGAGGGGCGGTGGTGGGCATTCTCAACCTAAGGCTGTTTGTCGATTCGCACAACCGTTCCCATAACTCTGCGTGCATGACGACAAACGGCCGTTGCTAGAAGTGCCGAAGTTGCCTAGATGGAAACGCGGAGGATGCCATGACCGATTTCGAATCATTCACGCGAGACCAGATCGTTCGGCTACGTGCTGAAGCCGACGCGCTTGAAAAGGTGCTGAAAGCCTTCGAGGCCACCCAAGCCCGCCTATCCGGCGCGGCGCGGCGTTCTGGCGGAGATCAGCCTAGATCGGGCGCTTTTGGCGCGGTCATGGAAGCCATCGCGCAAGCTGGCGCCCAAGGCCTCAACCTCGACGAAATGATCGCTGCCGCAGAGGCGGAGGGCTACGCCGTGAAACGGGCAACACTTCGCGCCCAAGTCTGGAAAGCCAAAGAGGACGGCGCTCTTACTCAGATCGAACCGGGCCGGTATCGATCATCTGCGGTAGACGCGTTCATGGGGGTGAAGATCAACGAGACAACGGCGGATATTGAGCGCCCGCGCCTTCGTTCCGCGGATATTTTTGATGAGCCGAAGACGGCCGATCTAGACGATGAAATACCGTTCTAAGTCTTGCTCTACCGCGCCGCCGCAGCCTTCCGAGCAATCTCCGACCGCTGCTCAGGTGTAAGGGTGGCGGCGCGGGCGTTGCCGCCAGCTTTTCCGCCCTCGCGACCAAGCTCGGCCATCTCTGACTCCGGCGGTCGAGTTTCGGTGCGGTCGCCTGTGGCTAGGTCCGCGATGAACTTGGCCAGTTGGTTTTGGTCGCGCGGGGGCTTGGGGGTATTCGTCATTATGCCAGTATACGCAGCCCCTAACGGCCAGCGAAGCGGCGTCAATGCCTCCCGATTTCAAATTGACCCACTACTCTCTTCCGGGAGCAATAAGCGGTTGTAGGCTGGGAAAGCTTGGTTGGCGTTCGCTTTTCGGAAACCGCTCGCGAAACGCATCGTGGAGCGAACGAACATCATAGGGGTCGTAGAGCGGAGCACCCTGACCCATTACTGACAAACCCACCTCCCAGATGGGGGCGTTCGAGAAGGCAAATTTTTCTTCAGAACCCAAAAGGCTCTCCGTTCCGTGGGATGTGGCGTAGCGCAATGTCACCAATGGTTGCAATCCTATCGTAACGCCACGCTGACCAACTCGCCGTCTTCCGAGCAGCTCATAGGCCCCTAGGGCAGCCTTGTTTTGCCCATTGATGCTAAGCCAATCGATGGCTTCCGACATCAGGTCCGTGGGTCCGCTACCACTTCCATCGCGGCGGAGGCCTCCATGCGAGCTATTATTACGCGAACTAGCTCCGAACTAGTTTTAGATTGCACATTGCAACACAACCATGACGGATTGTCAAGATTCCGTCCCTACCCCCGCCTCACCCCCACCGGATGGCTGCTCGACAATCCCCCATCCACCACGATCGCCTGCCCGTTGACGTAGCTCGAATCATCGCTGGCCAGGAACAGCGCCGCCCCCGCGATCTCGCGCGGCTCCCCACCCCGGCGCAGCGGGTTCAGCTGTCCGATCCGGTCGTCGGTCCCACGCTCCCGCGCGCTCTTGTAGATCGGCGCGGTCATGCCGGTTTCGATCAGGCCCGGGCAGATGGCGTTGACCCTTACCCCGGTGCCGTAGAGCACGTTGGCGGTGGTCTGGACCAGGTTGATCACCCCGGCCTTGCTGGCGCTGTAGGGCACGCCGCCGGCGCCCGATCTGATGCCGGCCACCGAGGCGGTGCAGATGATCGAGCCCTTGCCCGCCGCCCGCATCACCGGGCTGGCGTGCTTGATGGCCAGGAACGGGTCGATCAGGTTGATGCGCACCACCTCGGCGAAGAACGCCGCGTCGATGTCGGGCATGGCCATGGCGCCGCCGCTGATGCCGGCGTTGGCGTAGATTGCGTCGAGGCCGCCCCATTGGCTGACCGCCAGCTCGAGCAGGGCCTTGATGTCGGCCTCGTCGCCCGCGTCGCCGGTCACCGCCAGGGCGGTTCCGCCGTCGGCGGCGATCATCGCGGCGGTTTCGTGCGCTGTCTCGGCCTTGTCGAAACAGATCACCCGCGCGCCCTCGGCGGCGAACAGCCGTGCGGTCGCCCGGCCGATGCCGCTGGCCGCGCCGGTGATGAC
>JANYFU010000480.1 GCA_025359665.1 Caulobacteraceae bacterium | reverse complement strand
GGCCGAGAGGTCCCCTTTTTTTTTACACATTCAGCAACAAAAACTCCCGCTCCCACGGGCTGATCACTCGCATGAAGGTGGCGAACTCGGCCCGTTTTACCGCGGCGAAGGTGGTCAGGAAGGTGCGGCCGAACACTTCCGCGAGCTCCTCGCTCTCCTCGAACAGGCCTACCGCTTCAAGCAAGCCCACGGGCAGGTCGAATTCCTCCGAGCCGGCCGAGCCGGTGACCGGCTCGCTGGGCGTGAGGTGCCGCATCAGGCCCAGGTAGCCGCAGGCCAGGGACGCGGCCATGGCGAGATAGGGGTTGGCGTCGGACGAGGGCACGCGATTTTCCACCCGGCGGTTGGCGGGAGAGGAGGGCGGGATGCGGATACCGGTGGTGCGGTTGTCATAACCCCACTGCACATTGACCGGCGCTGAGAGGCCCTTCACCAGCCTGCGATAGGAATTGACATAAGGCGCCAGCATGCAGGTCACCGCCGGCACATAGCGCTGCTGACCAGCCAGATAGTGGAAAAACTCTGGGGTCGGGCGACCTTCGTCGTCGGTGAAGATATTCTGCCCGGTCTTTGTCGAGACGATGGATTGATGGATGTGCATGGCCGAGCCCGGCTCGTGGGCGATCGGCTTAGCCATGAAGGTGGCGTAGATGTCGTGGGCCAGGGCGGCCTCGCGGATGGTGCGCTTGAGCAGGAACACCTGGTCCGACAGCACCAGAGGATCGCCGTGCCGCAGATTGATCTCCATCTGGGCCGCGCCTTCCTCGTGGATCAGGGTGTCGACCTCGAGCTGTTGGGCTTCGGCATAGGCGTAGATGTCCTCGAAAATGGCGTCGAACTCATTGACCGCCGAGATCGAATACGATCGTCGGCCCGCCTCCGCCCGGCCCGAGCGGCCGATCGGCGGCTCTAGCGGATAGTCGGGATCGGTGTTGCGCTTGACCAGATAGAACTCGATCTCCGGCGCCACCACAGGCGTCCAGCCTTGTTCGTGATACAGGGCGATCACGCGTTTGAGCACCTGGCGAGGCGCGATCTCCACCGCGCGGCCATCGTGATAGACAGCGTCATGGATCACCTGGGCGGTGGGATCCCGCGCCCAGGGCACCAGGCACAGGGTAGAGAAATCGGGATGCAGCTCAATGTCGCCGTCCGACGGGTCGTAGCGGAATTCGTCGGTCTCGTCGGGATATTCCCCAGAGATGGTCTGCATGAAGATCGAGGAGGGCAGGGCCATAGCGGTGTCGTCGAAGAACTTGGCCGAGGGCATAATCTTGCCCCGGGCCACACCGGCAAGGTCAGGCACCAGGCATTCAATCTCGGTCACCCCGCGCGCCGCGGCCCATTTGCGGGCCTGAGTGACATTGGTGACGGCGGCGAGGTTGGCGGCCGTGGGTTCCGTGGGACGGGTCTTGGATTTCTTGGCCATGATGGATTTCGCGGGCGGGGCGGTTGCCAGCCCAAAGCCATGGCATAGCGTGACGGCATCCTGGGCGCCAGGGTGGCGGGGTGCGGGAAGCCACATCATGTGATCACAGACTCTTGACGGGCGTTCGCCGGAGTAGGACTCTGCCCGCTAAAGCTACAGAGTCTCAGGGGTTAGTACACATGGCACAACGGTCCGTCTGGTTGCGAGCTTGGCTGGTGACGGCGGCGATCGCGCCGCTGATGATGGCGACGTGCGCCGTGGCGGAGGCCGCCAGGGCCGAGGCGCCGCCGGTGGATTCTGGGGAGATCGTTGTCACCGCCACGCGCAAGGAAGAAACCCTCAGCAAGGTTGCCGAGAGCATCAGCGCCTTTACCGCCGCGAAGATGGATGTTCAGGGGATCAAGTCATTCGCCGACCTGGCGAAATTCACCCCCGGCGTCACCTTCGCCGAGGAAAGCCACAATATCTCGATCCGGGGTATCAGTTCGACCGCCGGCTCGGGCACCACCGGTATCTATATTGACGACACTCCGGTGCAGATTCGCAACCTGGGCCTGAACGCCAACAACACCCTGCCGGCGGTGTTTGACCTGAGTCGCGTCGAGGTTCTGCGTGGGCCACAGGGCACGCTGTTCGGGGCCGGGTCCGAGGGCGGCACCGTCCGCTACATCACCAACCAACCCAGCCTGACCAACTTTTCGGGCGTGGGCCACAGCGAGCTGGCGTTCACCGAAGGCGGCGCGGCCAGCTATGAGGGCGGGATCGCCGAGGGCGGCCCTCTGATCCAGGATAAGCTGGGGTTCCGGATCAGCGCCTGGGCGCGCCGGGACGGCGGCTGGATCGACCGGGTCAACTATCAGACAGGTATCGACACCGATACCAACGCCAACCGCGCCGACACCTACGCCCTGCGCGCCGCGGTGACCTGGGCGCCGACCAGCGCCCTGACGATCACGCCGGGCATCGACTATCAGAAGCGCGACCAGCACAACTACGACAACTACTGGATCAGCATTTC
>JANYFU010000361.1 GCA_025359665.1 Caulobacteraceae bacterium | reverse complement strand
GTCGGCATTCAGGGCGAACACATCGTGGCGGTCGAGAACGCGGCCGGTGTCCACAATCTCGTCGTCTGCACGCTCTGCTCCTGCTACCCGTGGCCGGTCCTGGGGCTCCCGCCGACGTGGTACAAATCCAACGCCTATCGCTCGCGGGCCGTGATCGACCCGCGGGGCGTGCTCGCGGACTTCGGCGTGCGGCTGGACGCGACGGCCGAGATCCGGATCTGGGATTCGACCGCCGAGGTCCGCTACCTCGTCATACCCGAGCGGCCCGCCGGAACCGACAGCCTCGACGAGGACGCGCTGGCCGCGCTTGTCACGCGGAATGGCATGATCGGGACCGCCCTCCTGTGAATGGCGTTCACGACATGGGAGGGCTGGAAAACCTGGGCCCAATGGCGCCGGACCAGGCAGCTCCGACCTTCCATGCGCGATGGCAAGCGCGCGTGTTCGCCATGGTCATCGCTTCGCCCAGTTCAAATAACATCGATGCCGGTCGCCACGCGCGGGAACGCATCCCGGGACCAGCCTACCTCGCCATGACCTATTTCCAGCGATGGTATGATGCGCTTCGCACCGAGTTGCTGGAGGGCGGGTTCGTAACGGCGACGGAGTTGGCTTCAGGACGTGCCGACCCTGAGGGCGCGAGCGCCTCGCCCTTGTTACGCGCGGAGGATGTGAGAGCGATCCTCACACGGCCTGGATCCTACATGCGGGACCGCGCCCAGCCGCCAAGCCTTCGGGTTGGCGACCGCGTCCGAGCACGCGAAATGAACCCGACGGGCCATACCCGGTTGCCGCGGTACATCCGAGGTCGCCACGGGGTGGTCGAGCGCTTTCACGGCGCGCACGTGTTTCCCGACAGTCACGCGCACGGCCTGGGGGAAGATCCCCAACCGCTCTACGGGGTGCGCTTCACGGCGCGCGACCTTTGGGGCGACGCCGCCGATTCACACTCGAGTGTCAGCCTCGATATCTGGGAGCCTTGCCTTGAGCGCGCCTGATAGCCCCTGGCCAGCCCCGCCCGAACCCACCGCCGATGGTCCTAAGTTCGCGGCGCCCTGGCAGGCGCAGGCATTCGCGCTGACCGTGGCCCTCCACCAACGCGGGGCATTTACCTGGCCAGAATGGACGACCGCCCTGAGCGGCGAGCTGGCGCGAAGTGCGCGGCAAGGTCTGGACGACTATTACGGGGCTTGGCTCGCAGCCTTGGAGCGGCTGTCGGCCGAACGGGGTCTCGCCAGCCGACCGGCGCTCGAGGAGCGGAGACGGGCGTGGGCGGAGGCTTACCTGCGCACGCCGCACGGGCGACCCGTCATCCTGAAACCGACTTAGCCGCCGACCCCACAGTTCGTCGTGGGGCCGTCTACGTGTCCAGATTTTCGGGCAGCTGGGAGTATCACATGACTCGCGAACTTCGTCTGAACGCCTTTGCAATGAACTGCGTCGGGCATCAGTCCCAGGGACTCTGGCGTCATCCCCGCGACAAGTCGCCGAACTACAAGCACACCGACCATTGGGTCGAGCTGGCCAAGCTGCTCGAGCGCGGCAAGTTCGATGCCCTGTTCCTCGCCGACGTCGTCGGTGTCTATGACGTGTATGGCGGCAGCGCGGACACGGCGGTCCGCGAGGCGGTCCAAGTCCCCACCAACGATCCGCTTCTGATCATCCCGCCAATGGCACAGGCCACGCAGCATCTGTCGTACGCGGCCACGGTCAACCTGTCGCATGAGCCACCGTTGCCGTTCGCCCGTCGAATGTCGACGCTCGACCACATGACGGATGGCCGGATCGGCTGGAACATCGTGACGGGATACCTGGACAGCGGCGCCAAAGGGGCGGGCGCTGGCAAGCAGGTGGCGCACGACATCCGCTATGACATCGCCGAAGAGTTCATGGACATCCAATATGGGTTCTGGGAGGGCAGCTGGGAGGACGACGCGCTCCGCTGCGACCGCGAGGCAGGCGTCTTCGCCGACCCGGCGAAGGTCCATCGCGTCGTCCACGACGGCGAGTACTTCCGGGTTAACGGCGTGCACCTCTGCGAACCCTCGCCGCAGCGAACGCCCGTACTCTACCAGGCTGGTTCCTCGTCGAAGGGGACGGGCTTCGCCGCCCGCCATGCCGAATGCGTGTTCGTCGGCGGCAACGACAATAGCAAGATGGCGGCCGATGTCGCCAAGCTTCGCGCCTTGGCGGTCGAGGCGGGCCGGGATGCCTCGGACATCCTCGTCTTCGCCCTGGCGACGGTGATCACGGCCGCCACGGACGAGGAGGCCGAGGCGAAGTTCGAAGACTACAGGCAATACGTTAGCACCTCCGGCGCCTTGGCGCTGATGGGTGGATGGACCGGCATCGACTTCTCCAAGCCCGAGCTCGTCACCGCCACCGCCAGCACCAGCAATGCCATCGCGGGCGCCGCCGCCGCCTTCACCGCTGGCGGACCTGGCGAGCATCGCGACGTGGACAGCATCGCCCGGTCCGTCGCGCTCGGCGGCGGCGGTCCCCTCCTGGTGGGCGGACCGAAGCGCATCGCCGACCAGCTGGAAGCCTGGGCCGAGGCCGCGGACCTCGACGGTTTCAACCTGGCCTATGCGGTGATGCCCGAAACCTTCGTGGATGTGGTGGAACACCTCGTTCCGGAGTTGCAGCGACGTGGTCTCATGAAGAAGGACTATGCCCCAGGCACATATCGCGAGAAGCTGTTCGGGCGCGGCCCGCGCCTCTCGGACAATCATCCTGCCGCCGCACGCCGAAGGGGGTCGGGCAGGCAATCCTCGGCGCAGGCGCCGGTGACCACCTAGGCCGTCGAAATTCTGGAGCGGGATGGCGGGGGACCGACCTTGGACCACGGAACAACCGACAATCCCGATATATCAGCGCCGGCCGGGGAGGCGGGACAAACCCGTGGGCGGCGTGCTTGGGCGGGCGGCCTCGCGGGCAAGTGGCCGTCCATCGGGGTGATCCTGTTTGCTCAGGTGACGGCCATGGCGGTGTGGTTCGCCTCGGCGGCGGCGGCCTCCGCGCTGGCCCGAAGCGCGCCGCTTTCGGGTTTCGAGGCGGCGCTCCTCACCAGCGCCGTTCAAGCGGGCTTCGTGTGCGGGACTTTGGCCAGCGCGCTCCTGGGGTTGCCCGATCGCTTCGACCCCCGGCGCATCTTCATGATCTCAGCGCTCGCCGCCGCGGCGGCGTCGGCGACGCTGGTGATGGTTCCGCCGACGGGGCCTGTCATTCTCGTGCTGCGGTTTCTCACCGGCGCGGCTTTGGCGGGCGTATACCCGATCGGAATGCGGCTCGCCGCCACCTGGGCGTCCCGTGATCTCGGGTTGCTGGTCGGCCTGCTGGTCGGGGCCCTGACCCTGGGCTCGGCGAGCCCGCATGCGCTCGCGGCCTTTGCTCTGATCGATTGGCGCGTCATTTATCTCACCGGCGCTGGTCTTGCGACCTGCGGAGGCCTGGCGATCCTGGCGGCCGGCGTGGGCCCTAACGCCCCACGACAGATGCGCCTCGACTCCGGCCGCGTGTCACAGGCTTGGCGCAATCCCTCGCTGCGGCTCGCCAACCTAGGCTACCTCGGTCATATGTGGGAGCTCTACGCCATGTGGACCTGGCTAGCGGTGTTCCTGGCAGAGAGCTTCCGGCGGTCCGGCGTCCACGACGCGCACGGCCGTGCTGAATTCGCCGCATTTGCCGCGATCGGCGCCGGCGCTCTCGGCGCCTGGGTTGGCGGGGTCTGCGCCGACCGTTGGGGCCGCACCACCGTCACCATCTGGGCGATGGCCGCGAGTGGGGGGTGCGCGGCGACGATGGGTTGGCTGTTCGGTGCGCCTCCGGGCATCGTGATTGCCGTGGCCGTCGTGTGGGGGATCACGATCGTAGCCGACTCCGCCCAATTTTCAGCAAGCATCGCCGAGCTCAGCGACCCTGGGTCGGTAGGAACCATGCTCACCCTGCAGACTTGTGCGGGCTTCATGCTGACGCTCGTGAGCATTCAGCTCGTCGCTCCGGTCTCCCAAGCTCTGGGCTGGCCGGGCGCCTTCACGATGCTGGCCATGGGTCCGCTCCTCGGTTGCCTGGCGATGTCGCGGCTGCGGGCTTGCCCCGATGCCGGGCGCCTCGCCGGCGGCCGTGGCTGAACCTTTGCACCACACAAGGGCTGGTTGCGGCAATTTCGACTCACCGCGGCCCTGCTGCGGGCGGCGAAGGAAGCTGTTCTCAGCCCGATTGTTCAATCCAGTGACCGAGGCTCAGCCACCGGCGGCGTCATCGCCGGCATGTCATCGATCGCGGCGCGCGTCGCCCTGCTGGTCCCGCACGGAACCGCCCCTACAGGCCCTTGACGATGCCCTCGACCATCTTCTTGGCGTCGGCGAACAGCATCATGGTGTTGGGCCGGAAGAACAGTTCGTTCTCGACCCCCGCATAGCCCGAACCCATGCCGCGCTTGATGAACAGCACTGTCTGGGCCTTTTCCACGTCCAGGATCGGCATGCCGAAGATCGGGCTCTTGGGGTCGGTCTTGGCCGACGGGTTGGTGACGTCGTTGGCGCCGATCACGAAGGCGACGTCGGCGGTGGCGAATTCGGCGTTGATGTCGTCGAGTTCGAACACCTCGTCATACGGCACATTGGCCTCGGCCAGCAGCACGTTCATGTGGCCGGGCATGCGGCCCGCGACGGGGTGAATGGCGTATTTGACCTCGACCCCCTCCTCCTTGAGCTTGTCGGCCATCTCGCGCAGCGCGTGCTGCGCCTGGGCCACCGCCATGCCGTAGCCGGGGACGATGATCACCTTTGAGGCGTTCTTCATGATGAAGGCGGCGTCTTCGGCCGAACCCTGTTTCACGGGCCGGGTCTCCACCGCCCCGCCGGCCGCCGCGCCGCCGGTCTCGCCGCCGAAGCCGCCGAGGATCACCGAGATGAACGAGCGGTTCATGCCCTTGCACATGATGTAGCTGAGGATGGCGCCCGACGATCCGACCAGGGCGCCGGTGATCACCAGAGTGATGTTGGCCAGGGTGAAGCCCAGCGCCGCCGCCGCCCAGCCCGAGTAGCTGTTGAGCATCGACACCACCACCGGCATGTCGGCGCCGCCGATCGGGATGATCAGGGTGACGCCGGCCACCAGGGCCAGGATGAAGATCGCCCAGAACGCCCAAAGGGCGTGGCCGCCGCTGAGCACCAGCAGCACGATCAGCACCGCGATGCCGGCCGCGATCGCCAGATTGAGCGCGTGGCGGGCCGGCAGCATGATCGGCGCGCCCGACATGTTGCCGTTGAGCTTGGCGAAGGCGATCAGCGAGCCGGTAAAGGTGATGGCGCCGATGGCCAGGCCCAGGGAAAGCTCGATCAAGCTCTCCAGCTTGACGCCGTTCCCCTCGTTGATGCCATAGGCGGCCGGGGTGTAGATCGCCGCGACGGCCACCAGACAGGCGGCCATGCCGACCAGCGAGTGAAAGAACGCCACCAGCTGCGGCATCGAGGTCATGGCCACCCGGCGGGCGACCACGGCGCCCACGGCGCCGCCGGCGGCGACACCCGCGACGATCAGCGCCAGGGTGATCCCATCCAGGGCGCCGGTGGCGAACAAGGTGCCCAGGGTGACCGACACGGCGATGGCCATGCCGATCATGCCCATCTGGTTGCCCCGGCGGCTGGTCACCGGGCTGGACAGGCCGCGCAGGGCCAGGATGAATAGGACCCCGCAGACGAGGTAGGCGATGGAAGCCAGATTGGCGATCATTTAGACGGCGCCTTGTCTTTCTTGCGGTACATCGCGAGCATGCGCTGGGTGACCAGGAAGCCACCGAAGATATTGACCGAGGCCAGGGCCGCGGCCGCGGCGCCCGCCCCCTTGGAAATCCAGACGCTGGCGCCGGCCGATCCGCCGGGCGCGCCGTGCGCCGCCGCCGCCAGAAGCGCGCCGACGATGATCACCGAGGAGATGGCGTTGGTGACCGCCATCAGCGGCGTGTGCAGCGCCGGCGTGACGCTCCACACCACGTAATAGCCGACGAACACGGCGAGCACGAAGATCGCCAGGCGGAAAATGGTCGGGTCGACGACGGCGTCCAAGGCGTTGTCTCCTTTTAGGCCGCTTGAAGGGCGGGATGAGTGATGGCGCCGCCGTGGGTGACCAGCGAAGCCTGCAGGATGTCGTCGTTGACGTCGGGCGCCACGGCGCCGCTCTTGTCGATCAGCAGGCCGACGAAGGCGGCCAGATTGCGCGCATAGAGCGATGAGGCGTCGGCCGGGATGCGGCCGGCCAGATTGCTGATGCCGACGATCTTGGCGCCGCCGAGCACCACCACTTCGTCGGGCCGGGCGCCGGCCACATTGCCGCCCTGCTCCACGGCCAGATCGACTAGCACCGAGCCCGGCTTCATCGACAGCACCTGCGCCTCGGTGACCAGACGTGGCGCGGCGCGGCCGGGGATCAGGGCGGTGGTGATGACGATGTCCTGTTTCTTGATGTGCTCGGTGACCAGGGCCGCCTGCTTGAGCTGATATTCGGCGCTCATCGGCTTGGCGTAGCCCGCGGCGGTTTCGGCGGCCTTGAACTCCTCGTCCTCGACCGCGATGAACTTGGCGCCGAGCGACTCGACCTGTTCCTTGGCGGCGGGCCGCACGTCGGTGGCGGTGACCACGCCGCCCAGGCGCCGGGCGGTGGCGATGGCCTGGAGCCCGGCGACGCCGGCCCCCATTACGAACACCTTGGCCGGGGCGATGGCGCCGGCCGCGGTCATCATCATCGGCATGGCGCGGCCATAGGCCTGGGCGCCTTCGATCACGGCTCGATAGCCGGCCAGATTGGCCTGGCTGGACAGCGCGTCCATCACCTGGGCGCGGCTGGTGCGGGGCACGAATTCCATCGCATAGGCGTCGGCGCCATGGGCGGCCAGGGCCTCGAGCACCGGGCGCTCAAGGTGGGGATTGAGCAAGGCGACGACGATCGCCCCCGGCTTCAGCGCGGCGATTTCCTCGTCGGACGGTCCGCGGACTTTCAGCAGAATATCCGCCCCCGATAGGGTCGACGCCAGATCGGGAGCGATGGTGGCGCCCACCGCCTGATAATCGGCGTCCGGAACCGAGGCCGTCAGGCCGGCGCCCGATTCGATGACGACGGAGACGCCCAGGACGAGCAACTTCTTGACCGCGTCGGGCGTGGTGGCCACGCGCGTTTCGCCAGCCCGGCGTTCCCTGGTGACGGCGACGACGGCCATGATAATTCCCCCCTTACTGAACTTGGGCCTAGTGGTCTTGCGCGGGTTTTGACCGGAGGAAGACAAGACCCAGGGCCAACAGGACCAGGCCGGGGATCAGACCCCCAAGGAACCCGGCTCCGACACAGAACCATAGGGCCAGCATCAACACCAGAACCCCGATGACCAGCGAGCCATATTTCGACAGAGCGCCAAAGGCTTTATAGCTGGCGACCTGTTCGGTGATGTCCTGGTCGCCATGGTGATAGTCGGCGGAGGCGTCGTTCATGGTCGCGCGGTCCTTGATGAGTGCGAAGCGTTGCGAGGGCGGTGCTACACTAGAGGCAAGATTGTCTCAAGCTGGCCAGACGGCGAGTATGGTCCGCATGGCGGCGACCAGGGCCAGAGGCTGGTCGACCATGATGTGATGCTCGCTGTCGGGAATGATGATCCGGGGCACGGTCGAGGGGATCTGGTCGCCCCGGCCCGACCC
>JANYFU010000301.1 GCA_025359665.1 Caulobacteraceae bacterium | reverse complement strand
CATCACCGCTCGCCTCGAGATGGCCCGTGTCTTCGCCAGCTGGCTGCCCCGCTGTCCCTGCTGCCACCGTGACAACCCCGACCGACAAGTCGACGAGATCACGAGTCCGCGAAGGCTCGAAAAAAGTTTACTACAGTAGTGGTAGGGGTGCCCGCCGACGATGCCCATCAGTGCGTCGCGCGTCTCGCGTGGCCATCTCAGCTGGTATAGCTTTGCGAGCGCCGCGCACTGATCGGGGGTGAACTCGTCGAGCACCACCGGCGCGGCACGATTGAAGAACTCGGATGTAGCTGCGCAAGTTACCTGGCTGTGCGGTAGCCAGGAGGTCAAGACCACGATACGGAGCTTGGCCCACGGCGTCGTTAGCTCCGTCTGTGCCGCCTCGCTCCACGAGCGGAGCACGCCAAAGAAGTCGGCCTCGCCGCTCTTGCCGTAGAGATTGTGGGCGCGCTCGATGACGAGGACCAGCCGGCCGGGGGTCCTGGGCAGAATCGTCCTTTCAAGCAAGGAGCTGAGCCGACCGGAAAGCGTGCTCGGTCGTCGCCACGCCGCCGCGACCAACTCGTCGGCGGCGGCGCCTTCGGCGACGGTCCGTGCCAGCCGGTGCGCGAGATCGAGGAGGAGGTCTTCGGCGGAGTCCAGGACTGTCGAGCCCAGCCAACCGAGATCCATTTCGACGACGTTCTGAGCAGAGGCGTCCTTGCCTTTCGCGAGCTCGGCCAGCAGGAATCTCAGGAGCGTCGTTTTCCCATACTGCTCTGGCCCCCACAGCGCGACTGCGCTTCCAAGGTTCCGGAAGTGGGAGAGAGCCATTGTTTCCTGGATCTTGCGTGGGACGTACCAGGAAGATAGATAAGGTGTGCCAGGGGCTCGAGGCTCTTGAAAGGAGGTGACACTGATGGCCGCAAGAGACGGGCGCTCCGAGACGGGGAGACGGAGCGCGAAGGTCTCCGTCCAGGAGTGCGCATCATAGTCAATTCCAAAATCAAAGTCGGGACGCAGATTCTGTCCGCCGCCCGCGTTGGGGGCCATGATTCGCGGCCATACGCTCAGCTTCGCGGTATCTGAACCCAGATGCATGCATCCGGCGCTATAGCCATGGATCCGCTTCGTCCGGCCGTCTCCCCAGGTCTCGAGTCCAAAAAGCGAAGCGCCCTGGAGCCATCGTTGCGCCGCGAGCCCGCCAATCCGTACCGATTGGGCCTTGGGTTCGTGCATGTGTCCGAACAGATGGAGCGCGAAGCGGTCGTTTGGCGCGATATTGGCCTTGAAGTTTGCCTGCGCTGCCGGGTGGAGCCACTCCGGCGGGTGGTGCGTGAGCAGCACAGTCGCGCGCCGACCGTCGACCCAGTGAACGGCGTCTCCCCCGCACGCTCCATGGAGCTGCTGGACGTCGAGCTCCAGAGCACCGGTATAGTCGCCACCGGCGAGCTGCAAGTACGCCGAGTTCAACCCGATCACGCCGAGTCGGTCGCCGTTCTTCACCAGCGTCGCCGCGAACTCACCCGGGAGCAGGCCGGTCGTCCATTCCGTGACCAGCTCGCTTGGATGATCTCTACGCCAGCGCGCGAGCCACGCCTCGTAGGGTGCAAAGGCGTCGATCACGGTCATTCGATATTCGTTGTCGCGATCTTGCCAGAACGCCTGCTGGATCGCGGGATCCGCGCTCCAGGCACGCATCGCCTTGACGGTCGCGCTCGTCGCCTTGGGCCGTACGAGGTCGTGATTCCCTGGCACGGGGAGCAACGTCGGGCGCGAACCCAATCTGGCGAATACCCTCCAGAGCTCGCCCAGGGCGTCGTCGAGCGCCGCAAAATCAGCTGACGAGCCGGTCTGGGTGAGATCCCCGGAGAACACGACGGCATCCCACGGCCCCGACTTCTTGTGGAGCCGTTCGAGATCACGGACGAGCTCCTCGCGCACCGTGGGCCAGTGCCCCACATGCTCGCTCATTCCGAAATGGAGATCCGTGAAGTGTAGCCACGAAAATCGAGCCATTGGACGTCCCTCAAACTACATTGTTCCATAGTTTGTCGATAGAGGGAACAGATCCTTCACGTCGGAGGCGCGGCGCGAAAAACGGCAGGATTCCAGAGGCGCGTGGGGAAGCAGAGACGCTCCTGCCTGGTAATATTACCAGGTGAGGGCGCAGAGACGCTCCTGCTTGGTAATATTACCAGGTCGTATCGCAGCGTGAGCTGGAGCACTGTGCCGGTGACGCCACCGCGCGAGACGGGCCGCGCGGAACGTTGGGTGCGCGGAAACTGATCTCAGGAGCCCATCGCGGCGCGGACGC
>JANYFU010000300.1 GCA_025359665.1 Caulobacteraceae bacterium | reverse complement strand
GAAGCGAACATCAGGCTGGCGAGGCCCAGGACGAGGGCGATGGGGAGTCTTCGCGATCCGGACATGACGTTCATGGGGCCTGATACATGGCGAGACCGCCGATCGCGACCCCCCGCGAGCCGGGGAGCGCCAGGGGCGACGCCGCGGCGCTGGCGAGGAGCCGGACGGGCGCGCGCGGGGCGGTTTCGGGGAGTCCGCGGGGCGCTGGCGGGGCGGCCACGGGCGCCTTCTGGGGCGGCGAGGGGCGCTGAGCCGCCGGCCGTGGGGTCGCGACCGGGCCGCTCTTTTTTTCCAAGTCATTGAAAACATTGTCTATCTGCGCGCGCTCCAGCGCCTGCTGGCGCGACAGCTCTTCGCGCAGGCGCGCGGCATCGATGATGGCGAGGCGGGCGGCGTTGACCAGGGTGGGGTTTTGGGAGCCTTCGCCGGCCTTGATGATGCGCCGAAGGGAGTAGAGCAGGCCGATCAGGCTGGTGTCTTCAATATGAATATGCAATTTGCGAAGTTCGGCGATGCGCTCCGCCACTTCAGGCTTGCAAGCGAGGCGGCTGGGATGGCCCCGGTGGCGCACGAAGCCGGCGGTCTCATAGGCGTCGATCAGCAACATGCCCCTGGCGCGGGCCTGGGCGAAACATTCATGGTGGGGGTCGAGGAGGGAGGGCATGGGGCGGGGGCTCGGGGGGTGGTGGGTGTTCGGACTTGATTTGCAATATGAAATATCGCTGAGAATATGTCAATATGCAAAGTCGAATTGTCACGCCTATCCGCGCCGGCGCAAAACCCGCGTCCGGCGCCGGTCAATACGATGGCGCCGATGCCAGGGTCCGCGTTCGCGGTCTCGAAGGCCGCCGCCTTCTCGCGGCCGTGAACACCGCGATGGATCGGCCCGGTGGGCGGCGCCCCGGTCTGGCGGCGGGATTGTTCCACGTTTTCGATACTTTGCGACATAATGACACATATACCGATCGGAACACAAAACCCCCTAGACCGCCACAAAGCGGATTGTTAAATGCCTTTAACTTTAACTAAATTTGACACAAATCCGAGGGAAAATGATGCCGCCGTCACTCTTCAAATACACGGTTCTTACAGTCGCCACCGTCGGCGCGACGTTCTTGCTGGCGGTCGGGGGCGCCCAGGCTGACGTCTTTACGCTCAACTACGAAGCCCCGGGGGCCTTGTCGTCCACCGCGACGTTCAGCGTCGAAGGTGTCGAAACTTTCGATGGCCGTTCCGTCGGCACGGGGACAGGGTTCACAACCGACTATGGCACTTCCGGAGCGATCACGGGGACCTACAGCGGGCCCTTTGGCCTGCAAATCAACAGCGCTGACCAATATGGCGGCGCGGGTGGCGTCGGCAACTATGCGGTGGCGTTCAACGGCACGCCCTATACCGTCGCGCTTGTGGCCGATCCGGTCAAAGACCCCCAGGGCATCAACTATTTCGGCTATTGGCTCTCCGCCCTGGACGCCGGAAATCTGGTGACCTTCTATCGCAATGGCGTTCAAGTGGGCCAGCTTGACCCGGGACAGGTAACGTCCGCCGTCTCGGGAAATTCGGCATACTATGGCAATCCCAACGCCAACTTCCTCGGTCAGGATAGCAATGAGCCGTTCGTTTTCGTCAATTTCTACGACAAGACCGGAACCTTCGACACTGTTTCTTTCACCCAGATCGGCGGCGGCGGATATGAGTCCGACAACCACACCGTCGGGTATTTCACCAAGATCGGCGGCGTTCCCGAGCCTACGGGTTGGGCGCTGATGTTGACCGGCCTCGGCGCGATTGGCGCCGCCGCTCGCGCGCGGCGCAAGTCCACCGCCGCCACCGTCTGACCTCGCGGATGCTTGATCCTGGCGCCGGAATTAGGGTGATGGTGTGGACGGCGCACGCGAGCCGGGCAGATGTTCGCTTACAGCTACGACCCGCTGAACCGGCTTGCGGTGAAAACCGTTCCGTCGGGCATGCGGAGCGTCTACTATGGCTATGGCCTGTTGGGCGAACTTCGGATCGACGACGTTCGCCTATGACGCCAATGGCAATCTGACGTCCGACGGGACCAACGCCTATGGCTACGACGCCGAAAACCGGATGATCAGCGCCTCGACATCGGGCGGCGCGACCCTGACCTACGACCCTCTGGGCAGGCTCTATCAGACGTCCAGCCCGACGTTCGGCAGCACCCAGTTCGCCTATGACGGCATGCATGTGGTGGCAGAATACAACGGCTCCACCGGCGCCATGCGGCGGCGGTTCTTCTGGGGGCCGGGCGCGGACGAGCCGATCGTGCAAGACGAGGGCGGCCAGTGGGATTGCACGGGCACGAAATTCCTGCACACCGACGATCTGGGCTCGGTGGTGGCCGTGGCCGACTGCTGGGGCAATCGCGCCAGCGTCAACACCTATGACGAATACGGCATCCCCGGCGCTTCGAACTGGGGGCGGTTTCAGTACACGGGCCAGGCGTTCATTCCCGACCTGGGGATGTACTACTACAAAGCGCGGCTGTATTCCCCGACCCTGGGGCGGTTCATGCAGACCGATCCGATCGGGTATGCGGATGGGCCGAACTGGTACGCGTATGTGCACAATGATCCGATAAATGGGACAGACCCGAGCGGGTTGGTG
>JANYFU010000151.1 GCA_025359665.1 Caulobacteraceae bacterium | reverse complement strand
ACCGGCGTCAGCCAGGTCTTGATGGGTTGAGTCATAGGCGCGGCTTTGAACCGGCCGCCTATTGGGCGCCCTGGGTTATCACCGTGTGACTATTACGGTTGTGGCCCCAGGCTTCGTCGCCCGTACCCGTGTCGACCGGCTTTTCCTTACCATAGGAGATGGTTTCGATGCGGGCGGTAGAGAGACCCTTGCCGACCAGATAGTCGCGCACGGCGCTGGCCCGGCGAGAGCCCAGGGCGAAGTTGTATTCGCGGGTGCCGCGCTCGTCGCAATTGCCTTCGATACGGACATGCACCGCCGGATAGCGCCGCAGCCAGGCGGCCTGGGCGTCGAGTACCGCATGGGCGTCGTCGCGCACGGCGAACTTGTCATAGTCGAAATAGACCAGGTCGCCGGCGTTGATCACGAAATCCTGGGTCGAGCCGGGAACCGGGCCGGTGGGAGCCGGCGGCGGGGGAGGAGGCGGAGCCTCGGGCGGTGGCGGCGCGGGCGGCGGCGGGGGAGGAGGCGGAGTCTGGACCACCGGGGCGGGCTTGGGCTTGGTGGCGCAGGCGACCAGGGAGGCGCCGGCCAGGACAATCATCGCCGCGATTCCGGCGCGCCTACGGAAAGAGCTCATCTGGGCTTCCTTGCGGGTTCGGGTGGTCACGAAATGGATGCACATCAACTGTGAAAAACAACCTAACACCGCATGCTTCGTGGCGCGAGACCTTGGCCCCATGATGGCAATAGAAGCCGGTTACGGCTTCGGCGGCGTGTAGAGTTCGATGGCGTTGCCCTCGGGATCGGTGATGAAATAGGCGACGCCGGGGACCACTTCCCGCATGGCGACACCGTGGGCTGCCAGGTCTTGCGCCAGGGCCTTGGCGTCGGGACTTGCAAGGATCACCCGACCGAAGCCGTTCGGGCCGGGCGGACGGGGGGCCTTGAGCAGGGCGAGGAGGCCGCCGGGACCCGTCAGGCCCATCACGTATTCGAACGGCGCGCCGTTGCGCGGGTAGGTCGCCGTCACGTGCATGCCGAGCGTGGATATGTACCAGGCCTTCTGCGCCTCAAGGTCGTTCACGTTGAGCCCCGAGCCGACGATGCTCGTCGGCGCCATGGGCAAGGGGATAGCGGTCGGCTGCGTCTCGGTCATCGCGCCCGGCGCCAACCCGAGCAGTATGACAGCGGCCAAGCCGATAGTGATTGGAATGGTCATGGCTACCCTCTTTTGGGGCACACGATGACGCCTTCGACAGGCGTTGGCGAGTGTGCCGACAGCCATGTATGGGCGACTGGGCGCCGCAACGACAGGCTTGCGCAAGACCTCGGAGGGCTGTTCACCAGCGGCGCAAGTACACACGCCACGCCAAGATGTGGCCATCCGGAGGGAACCATGCGCGCTGTCGTCCTCGAATCCGCCTACGGTATCGACAACCTTAAGGTCATTGAAAAGCCCGATCCGACGCCCGGTCCGGGTCAGATCGTCGTCGACATTACCGCCGCCACCTTGAACTATCGTGACCTCGCGACCGTGATGGCGCCTTCGGGACGCACGCCGTTCGTGCCCTGTTCGGATGGGGCCGGCGTGGTTTCGGCGATCGGCGACGGCGTCACTCGCGTCAAGGTCGGCGATCACGTCGCGCCGCTGTTCTTCCAGAACTGGTTTGCTGGCGATCCGACCCCCCAGGGCCTCGGCGCCGCGCTCGGGGGCACGCTGGACGGCGTCCTGCAGCAGAAAGTGCTGCTGAGTGAACAGGGCGTGACGCGCGTCCCGGCCGGCTACAGCGACGAGGAAGCGGCCACCCTGCCGTGCGCGGCGCTGACCGCCTGGCGCGGCCTGGTCATCGAGGGTAAGGTCAAGTCCGGCGACGTGGTGGTAGTGCAAGGCACCGGGGGCGTCTCGATCTTCGCCCTGCAATTCGCCAAGGCGGCGGGCGCGATCGTGATCGCCACGTCCTCGTCCGATGAGAAGCTCGAGCGCGCCAAGGCGCTCGGAGCCGACCACCTGATCAACTACAGGTCCACACCCGACTGGGCCAAGGAAGTGCGCCGCAACACCGACGGCCGTGGGGCCGACCACGTCATCGAGGTCGGCGGCGCCGGCACCTTCGAGCAATCGCTGCGCGCCATCCGGCTGGGCGGCAAGATCGCCGTGATCGGCATCCTGGGCGGCTTCGTGAAGGATCTGAACGTGGCGACCATCTTTGCCTCCAACGCCTACATTCATGGCGTCACCGTCGGCAGCCGCGAACACTTTGAGAGCATGACGCGCGCCATCGAGGCCAACGGCATCAAACCGGTGATCGATAAGCGCTTCTCGCTCGACCAGTCGCGCGACGCCTTCGAAAGCATGAAGGCCGGCGCGCACTTCGGGAAGATCGTGTTGAGATTGTAGCCGGCGTCTAAAACGTCGCGGTCCGCGCCTTCTTTTGATCTTGACCGTTGGACGCGCCAGCCCTAGCGCCCATACAACTTAAAATTCCCAAGACTTCGGAATCGCTCGGGGGAGCGTGATGACGGCTCGATTCCAAGAATGAGACGGGTTGTGGCCGCGGTGATGCTGGTGGGCGTCGCGTCGGCGGCGCTGTTGACATCATCATCTGGCGGCAAGATTGTTCCTGGTCCGATCATGGCCGGATCGCCGCCGCAACTCGCCCCGTCGGATGCGGCGCGCTTCCTGACCCAGGCGTCGTTCGGACCCACCGACAGCTCGATTTCCGACGTGCAGTCGGCCGGCTACGCCGGATGGATCGCCAATCAGGAAGCCATGCCGCCGTCGGCGTCGCATCAGGCGTTCGTCGAAGCGCGCCTGGCGGAATTGAGGGTGACAAATCCTTCCGCCGTAGCCTCGCCGCCGCTGTTCTATGACAGCTTCTGGGCACAGGCGGTCACGGCGCCCGATCAATTGCGCCAGCGCGTGAAACTGGCGCTGTCCGAGATCTTCGTGATCTCGTTGTACAATCACGCCATAGACGTGCGCGGGGCGGCGTCGTTCTACGACATGCTTGGCAGGAACGCGTTCGGCAACTATCGCACCCTGCTCGAACAGGTGACTCTGCACCCAACCATGGGCGTATACCTTAGCGCTCTCGCCAACGTAAAAGAAAACCTGATCACTGGGCAGCATCCCGACGAGAATTATGCTCGTGAGGTGATGCAGCTGATGTCGATCGGGGTTTATCAGCTCAATCAGGACGGATCGCGCAAACTGGACGGCACGGGCGCGCCGATTCCGAACTATTCGAGCACCGATATTCAGGGCCTGGCGAGGGTATTTACGGGTTTCAGCTGGTATTCGGCCAACCCTACCATCACTGGCTACAAATCGACGTTCTATGGTTATGTCAACAAGGACCCGAACGCCAACATCGTCAATATGATCGCCTATCCAAGCCTGCATTCGACCGGCCCGAAGATGTTCCTGGGAACGACGATTCCGCCCTCAAGCACGCCTGATCCGGCGGGTGACCTGAAGGTGGCGCTCGATACGATCTTCAACAATCCCAATGTCGGCCCGTTCATCGGCAAGCAGCTGATTCAAAGGCTGGTGACCAGCAATCCCAGCCCGGGCTACATCTCGCGCGTCGCGGCGGTGTTCAACGACAACGGGGCCGGCGTCCGGGGCGATCTGGGCGCGGTCGTGCGGGCCATCCTACTGGATCCGGAGGCCCGGGACCCGGCGGCGGTCTCAAGCCCGACCTTCGGAAAACTGCGAGAGCCGGTGGTCCGGGCGGCCAACTGGATGCGGGCTTTCAACGCCAGTTCGAGTTCCGGCCGGTGGCTGATCGGCGACTCCGGCGACCCCAAGAGTCTGGACCAATCTACCCTGGACGCGCCCGCGGTATTCAACTTCTGGCGTCCGGGCTATTCGCCGCCGGAAACCACCCTGGGCGGTCTCAATCTGGTCGCCCCCGAGTTTCAGCGGGTCAACGAAGCGTCGGTGGCGGGCTATCTCAACACCATGCGCCTCGTCGTCAGCCTGGGCATGGGTACGCTGACCGCGGGTGTGCCGGACGTCCGATCAGCCTATGTGAACGAGCTGGCGATCGCCAATAACGCCGCGAACCTAGTCGCGCGGGTTAATCTTCTGTTGCTGTACGGGCAGATGTCTCCGGGCCTGACGGGCAAGATCGTCGATTCGGTGAATTCAATTTCCATTCCGGGGGCCGGCGCCACCCAGGCGCAGATCAACGCCGCTCTGAACAACCGCATCTATCTGGCGATCTATCTGGCCATGTCCTCGCCTGAATATCTGGCTCAGAGATGAGGCCCCCATGACGTCGCATAGCCTTGACCGCCGCCGCCTGCTGACGATGGGCGGGGCCTTGTCTCTGATGGGCGCCGGGGCGCCGTTCGCCCTGCAGCTGGCCGCTTCCGGCGCGGCGTCCGCCGCCGGCGCGTCCGACTACCGAGCCCTGGTCTGCGTGTTCATGCTGGGCGGTAACGACGGCTCCAACACCGTTCTGGCCACCGATAGCGATTCCTGGGGGCGGTACTTTTCCGCCCGCAATCTTGGCTACGATCCGATCGCGCTGATGCCGGTTGGGACACCGAAGACACCGATCGGACAGAATTCGCCGCTCACCGGCCGCAAGGCCACGCCAACGACACCCGAGGCGTGGGGCGGCGTGCTGCCGATCATACCGGCCACGTCCCAGCCGATTCCGCTGGGAACCAGCGCCACGGTTCGCACCTTCGCGCTCCACCCCTTTCTGGGCCCGGTGAAATCGCTGTTCGATCAGGGGCGGCTGGCCGTGGTCGCCAATGTCGGCACGCTCATTCAGCCCACCACCAAAGCTCAATACTTGGCGCGCCGCGTGCCCATCCCGCCCAGCCTGTCGTCTCACAACGATCAGCAATCGGTTTGGCAGTCGGGGGGCGCCGAGGGCGCCAAGGTCGGCTGGGGCGGGGCCATGGCCGACACGCTGCTTGGTTCCAATGGCGCCAACGGCATCTTCACCGCCATATCGTCGGCCGGAACCGCTCTGTTTCTCGCCGGTCGGAGCGCGGACCAATTCGTCGCCAACACTGGACCTTTGCCCTCGAACGCCATCGTGGCGAGCAAGCCGGGAAGCCTGTTCGGGTCCAGGATAGGCGTGGCGAGATTCACAAGCATCATTCAGGACACCACCTCGACCAGCGACTTCGCCAACGACTACGCCGCGGTCGACACCCGGTCGCTCAACGCGGCCGCGACCATCAACGCCGCCGTTAGCGATGGGGCCGCGGCTCTGGTCGCCGCGCCGCCGGCCTATGTCAATCCGGTCACCGGCGCATCTGCAGTCAACCAGCTGGCCGCCCAGCTGCAGACGGTCGCAAGGCTGATCGCGGCGGGGCCGCGGCTTGGGCTTCGACGGCAGGTGTTCTTCGTCTGCCTCGACAGCTTCGACACCCACAGCAACCAGAATGAAGCCCAGCCCGATCTGCTGGGCCAGCTCGCTCAGTCGCTGGCCTATTTCGATGGCGCGCTCGCCAATGTCGGTGGCGCCGATCTTCGCGGTTCGGTGACGACCTTCACGGCCTCGGAATTTGGCCGCACCTTCACCACCAACGGGGCCGGCACCGACCATGCCTGGGGATCGCACCATTTCGTCATGGGCGGCGCGGTCAGGGGCGGCAATATATACGGACAGTACCCGACCCTCGGGATCGACCTGAACGGCTTCACCAATCCAGACATGGCCGGCAATTCGCTGGTGCCGACCACGTCGGTGGATCAATACGGCGCGACCCTGGGCGCATGGCTTGGGGTGGCGCCGGCAGACCTGGCCACGATCTTTCCCAACCTGGCCAATTTCAGTCCGGCGAACCTGGGATTCGTCTGAGCGCCCGTTTCCGCGCCCGCCAGCCGCGCTATTTTATCCGGATTATATTGACCGCATAATTATTACCCGGATATAACGACGCGACCTTCAGGGGGTGGTGTTGTGAATTCTCAAACCGTTGTTTTTGCTGGAAACAGGCGATTGGCGCGAGGGCCGCTGGCTGAAACGGCCCTGGTCGCGAAGGCGGCGGTGGAGGCCGGCGAGACCGCGTCGGTGGTGATCTTCGACGCCGCCACGAGCGAACGGATCGAGCTGGAGCCGGCCGCCAGCGGCATGGGATCCGGCGGCGACGACAAGCTCAGCCGAGGCCGCGGCCGGCCGAAGCTCGGCGTCGTGGCGCGGGAAGTCACCCTGCTGCCCCGGCATTGGGACTGGCTCGCCGAACAGGATGGCGGCGCCTCGGCTGCGTTGCGGCGGCTGGTCGAGGAGGCGCGGCGGACCAGTGGACCCGCGGACCGACTCCGTCGCGGTCGCGACGCGCTCTACCGGTTCGCCACCGTCATGGCCGGTGACGCGATTGGCTATGAGGAGGCGATCCGGGCGCTCTACGCCGACAAGCGTGGCGATTTCGAAGCCCGAACTGCTGGGTGGCCGCCCGATGTCCGGACCCACGCCCTGGCCCTGGCGGACGCCGCCTTTACCCGCGAGGCCACGCTGCTGAGCGCGGTGGCCGCGCCGCGCCATGACGCCGCCCGGCGGGCGATTGCATCGGCTTTCCCGGGTAAAAAACTGGAATCCCTGGAGATACTGGCGCCTGGCGCATCGGGTGCGCAAGTCTTCCGGTTGGTCGTCGGCGGCGAAGCCTTCGTTCTGCGGGTCGATGGCCCCGCCGACGTCCATCGTGACGCCGCCCGTCAGTATGCCTGTATGAAGATCGCCGCGGCGGCAGGCGTGGCGCCGGCGCTGATTCACGCCGACACCGTCGATGCTGTCTCGATCACGCGCATGGTCACATCGAGCGCCGCGCGACCGCCACTGCCGCGGGATCGGTGGCTTGCGGCGCTCGTCGATGTGCTGAGGCGGTTGCACGCAGCGCCGCTGTTTCCGGCCCGTGGCGAGTATCTGGACAGCATGGCCACGATCGTATCCGGCTTCGCCCAGTCCGGCCTGATGAACAGCGAGGGTCTGGCGCCGTTGCTCTCGCTGTGGGCCAATCTGATGCGCGCCTATCCCCGCGGGTGTGACACGGTGTCGAGCCACAACGACTTCAACCCCAGCAACGTGATCTTCGAAGGCGCGACGCCGTGGATCATCGATTGGGAAGCTTCCGGAGCGACCGACCGGTTCGTGGACATCGCGGCGCTGGCCAACTGGTTCACGTCCGACGAAGCGGAAGTCGAACAGGTGCTGAACCTCTATTTCGACGGCCCGCCGAACCCCGGGCAGCGGGCACGCTTCGTGCTGATGCGGCAGATCAACCGGCTGTTCTATGGCATCATGCTGGTGAACGCCGCCGCCGCCGAACACTCCGATGTCCGCCTGACCCTGGCCGACATGACCGACGCCCCCCGCCTCGCGGCGATCCGATCGGAAATGCCGACGATCGCCACCTTCAGCGGCCGCCTGCGATTTGGGCTGGTGTTTCTGGGCGAGGCGTTACGGGGTAGGCGGACCGCCGAATTCGGGGCGGCGCTCAATACACGATAATTTCACGGGAAAGATTGCATGGGCAAGCTCAACGGCAAGACCGCGCTGGTGACCGGTTCAGGGCGTGGCATCGGGCGCGCGATCGCCCTGAAGCTGGCCGCCGAGGGGGCCGACCTGGTGGTCAATGACCTGGACGAAGGCCCCGCGGCCGAAACCCTGGCGGTGCTCGAAGGGCTTGGCGCCCAGGCGCGGGCGGTGGTCGGAGATGTCACCGATCCGGCGTTCGCGGGGCTGATGATCAGCGAGGCCATCTCCGCGTTCGGGGGCGTGGACATTATCGTCAACAACGCCGGCTATATCTGGAACACCACCATCCAGAATACCTCCGACGAGCAGTGGGAGGCGATGCTGGCGGTCCACGCCACGGCTCCATTTCGACTGTTGCGCGCGGCGACGCCGTTCATCCGCGAGGCCGCCAGGCGGGAAACGCAAACCATGGGGCGTCCGCGGGCGCGCAAGGTGGTCAACATATCGTCGGTGTCGGGCCTGCATGGCGCCGCTACCCAGATCGCCTACGCCGCCGGCAAGGCCGCGCTGTTCGGTGTCACCAAGTCGCTGGCCAAGGAGTGGGGGCGATACAATGTCACCGTCAACTGCGTCGCCTTCGGCCACATCGAGACCCGCCTGACTCAGCCTTTGGATGACGGCCCGCGCACGATCGCGGTGGCGGGGCGGGACTTCAAGGTCGGCCTGGATCCGGCGACATTGGATCGTCTGCGCGCGACCACGGCTCTTGGTCGCCCAGGTTCACCCGAGGACGCCGCCGGGTCGGTCTATATGTTCTGTATCCCGGAATCCGACTACGTGACCGGCCAGATCCTGGAGTGTAGCGGCGGCGCGATGGGTTAGGCGGCCAGGTCGAGCCGTTCGAGGCCTCGGAAGAAGGGCAGGGTGCGCCAGATCGGTTCGGCGGCCGGGTCGGCCAGGCGCAACTGGGGGAAGCGGTCGAACAGTTTCGGGATCGCGACCTGGGCCTCCAGCCTGGCGAGCGGGGCGCCGATGCAGATGTGTGCGCCGCCGCCGAACGCCACGTGCGGAATACGGGCCCGGGTGACGTCGAAATCGTGGGGGTTTTCGAATCGCTCGGGATCGCGATTGGCGGCCCGCAGAAAGAAGGTGAAGGCCTGGGAGGTCTTCACCGGACAGCCGCCGACCTCCATGTCCCGCGAGGCGATTCGCCCGGTGGCGTCGACCGGCGGTTCATAGCGCAGGGTCTCCTCGACCACCTGGGCGATCAGGCCGGGATCAGCCTTCAGCTTGGCCAGTTCGTCGGGGTTGAGCAGCAACAGCCGAACCCCGTTGCCGATCAGGTCGGTTGTGGTCAGGTTGCCGCCCACCAGCAGAGCGGTCAGGTTGATGCGCAACTCGACGTCGTTGATCGGCACGCCTTCGCCCTGAAGCCTGGTCATGTCCGAGATCAGGTCGTCGCGCGGCTCGGCCCGGCGCTCGGCGATGGTGCGGACGAAATAGTCGATCAGGGCCTCGCTGGACCGTTCCATGTGGGTGGTCTGTTCGGGGGTGCGGAACGGGTTGAGGCCCTGGATCAGGCCTTCGGACCAATCGCGAAATTCCGCCAGGCGGGCGTGGTCGACGCCCAGGATCGAGGCGATGGCGTCGATCGGCACGGGGACGCAGAAAGTGTCCATCAGATCGAACGGCTTGGCCGAGTCGATGCGGTCCAGAGCTTCGTCGACGATGCGCTCCACCTCCGGTCGGAACCTGGCCACCCGGGCATAGAAGGCCTGGGTCAGGGGCTGGCGGATGCGTGCGTGGTCGGGGTCGTCCAGGGTCAGGATGCTGGCCGCCTCGCTGCGCGGCACGCCCTCGGGAATCGCGTCGAGGCCGCGGCTGATTCGCGCCGCCGGCTCGGCGTGGATCGGGTCGCGCCACAGGGTGCGGTCGGAGACCATGGCGCGGACATCTTCATAACGCGTCAGAATGAAGCTGCCGGCGGTTTCGTCGCGGTATACGGGGCAGCGCGCGCGCAGATCGTCCAGCGCAACATGCGGATCGGCCCGATAGCTGGGATTGAGCGGGGTCAGCTGCAGGATCGAGGGCAGAGGGGTTTGAGTCATCGCGGGGCTTTCGGCAGCGGGCGAGACATTATCTGCCATTCCCGCGCCGGACGCGCCAGGGGAGCGTCTGTTGCGGGGTTTCAAAAACGCGAAACTTTCGACGGAAGCCATTCAAATTGAAAGTATAATTTGAATTGCGTTGAACCTGAAAAATCGCACGGGGGCCTTCGGGACTGCTAGGTTGTCGATCATCGGATCAATCGACAGTGGCCATCAAACTCGCTCGCACCCGCTATCAAGCCCCGCCCGGCGCCACCGTGATCGGCCGCTTGCTGTCGGATTGCGGCGGTTCCCCGGCGATTGAGTTTGGCCTGCTCGCGCCGATACTGGTCGTGATATTGTTCGGCACGATCGATCTGGGCGCCCTGACTTACCAATCGATGGAAGTGGCCGTGGCGGCCCATGCGGGCGCCGACTACGCCATGCACTCGGGCTGGAATTCCAGCAGCATCCAAACCGCGGTCACTAGCGCCACCCCGATCGTCGTGACCGCCAGTCCGGCGCCGACGCTGACCTCTTACTGCATTACCGGTGGGGCCCTGGTGGTCGCTAACAACTCGACCTGTCCCTCGGGTCAGGCGCCGGGCAACTATGTCACGGTCAGCGCCCATGCCGTCTTCACGCCGATCATCGCTTGGTCCGATTTCGGCCTGCCCTCTACCCTGTCGGCCCAGGCGACGGTCCGCATAAGCTAGGCCGCCGGAACCGTTGACCTTGACCCCACGCATGCTCGCATCTTCGACCCGCCCGATCTCGGAATTGGCGCGCGACGAGTCCGGGGCCACCGCCGTGGTGGTCGCCGTGACCCTGACCGCGCTGATGGGTTTTGCCGGCATGGCCATAGATGTCGGGCACTGGTACGGCGACCGCCGGCTGGCGCAGAGCGCGGCCGACGCCGCCGCCTATAGCGCGGCCATCGACTCAGCGTCGGGCGACACCACCGCCGGAGTCACCGCGGCGGCCAAGGCCATCACCGCCCAGTACGGCCTGACCAACGGTTCCAACGGGGTAACCGTCGCGGTCAACAACCCGCCCACGGCGGGCTCCTATACCGCGACGGCGGGGGCCTGGGAGGTGGGCATCACCAAGACCGAGAGCCTGTTCTTCACGACGTTCTTCATGAGTTCGGCCTCGGTGAAGGCGCGGAGCGTGGCGGTGGCGGGGTCAACCGGCGGCAAATACTGCGTGCAGGCGCTCGACCCGAGCACCAGCGTCACGACCGTCAGCGCCAGTAACGGTATCACCATCGACGCCACCGCGTGCGGCCTGGCGGTGAATGGCGGCAATTCGGCGGCGCTGTCGATCATCGGCGGCGCCTCGATCAAGGACAAATACACCTCCGTGGTCGGCGGCACCTCAATGAACAATGGCGGCTCGCTGACCTCCACCAACACCCCTGATCACAATAGCAATGCTGATCCTTACGCGGCTGTTGCCGTCCCCGCACCCGGTACTTGCACATACACCTATGCCAACTACAGTAGCGGTGGCACAACGCCCACGATAAACCCAGGCACCTACTGCGGCGCCGCCGGCACCAACAGCCTGAACGTCTCCAACGGCGTCAGCGTCACCATGAATCCCGGCGTTTATATCATCAACGGTGGCACGCTGAACCTCCAGAGCGGGCCGATCAACGCCACCGGCGGTGTCACGATCGTGCTGACCGGCAGCGGAAGCAACTACGCCACGGCCAGCATCGGCAATGGCGTGGCCCTCAATCTGACTGCGCCGACTACTGGCACCACCGCCGGCCTGGCGATCTTCCAGGATCCGAACGCACCGTCGACCGGCACCAACACATTCGCCGGCGGCGCGACGTGGAACATCAACGGGGCGCTCTATTTTCCGCACCAGTCGGTCGTCCTCAACAATGGCGTGACCAACAACGGCAGTTGCACCCAGCTGATCGCCTGGCACATCACGTTCGCTGGCGGTATGAAGTTCACCAACACCTGTGGCGGGACGGGCACCAAGGGAATCGGCGCCGCTGCCACCGCCCTGGTGGAGTGATTCCGCGCGCACCGGCCGGTTGACCGCCTCAGTGCCCCGCCCGGAATGCCCCCTTGAGGGGACAGCAAAAAATTGTTACGAAATGTTATGCGACGACGTGACAATGTGATTTACTGAGTTCTACAAAGCGTGAGCCACTATGTCGCATCGTGCTTTTGGTTCGAACGTCATACCGTAATTGAGTTAACTCGAAGAGCGTTAGACGGGGGTCTGAGTCTCTAGGACAGTTAAGCGGCTCTGCTTTGTC
>JANYFU010000142.1 GCA_025359665.1 Caulobacteraceae bacterium | reverse complement strand
CTTAGGGATGTCTCCAAACTGTCGATGGGAACCGAGGTGTTCGGCCAGACCCTGGCCATGCCGGTGGTGCTGGCGCCCGTGGGGCTGGGCGGCATGTACGCGCGCCGCGGAGAAACCCAGGCCGCGAGGGCCGCCAAGGGCGCGGGGGTGCCTTTCAGCCTATCGACGG
Organism: Caulobacteraceae bacterium; assembly: GCA_025359665.1. Taxonomy (GTDB): domain Bacteria; phylum Pseudomonadota; class Alphaproteobacteria; order Caulobacterales; family Caulobacteraceae; genus Acaudatibacter. Next base: position 35,501 of record JANYFU010000142.1, on the reverse strand, counting down.
TGGCCTTGGCGGGCATCGAGGAGGTGGCCAAGGCCGCCACCGCGCCGTGGTTCCAGCTCTATATGATCAAGGATCGCGGCTACATGGCCGAACTTCTGGCGGTGGCGCGTCGGGCGGCGTGTCCAGTACTGCTGTTCACCGTCGATCTGCCGATTCCCGGCGCCCGCTATAAGGACGCCCGCAACGGCATGATCGCGGCGACGACGGCCGCGAAGATTCGCCAGGCGCTCGACGGCCTGGCTCATCCCGCCTGGCTTTGGGACGTGCAGGTCAACGGCGGGCCGCATACGCTGGGCAACCTCACCGCCGCCGCGGCCGACCTCAAGGGGCTCAATCAGTACTGGAGCTGGATCGGCCGCAATTTCGATCCTTCGGTGACCTGGAAGGATATCGAATGGGTCCGGGACCGCTGGCCCGGCCCGTTGGTGTTGAAGGGCGTTTTGGACGCCGAGGACGCCCGGGACGCCCGCCGCTGCGGTGTGGAAGGTGTCGTGGTCTCTAACCACGGTGGTCGGCAGTTGGACGGCGCGCCGTCTTCGATCGCCGCCCTGCCGGCCGTGGTGGAGGCGGTTGGCCAGGACCTGACGGTGCTGATGGATGGCGGGGTTCGATCGGGCCTGGACGTGCTCAAGGCGCTGGCCCTTGGGGCCAAGGCCTGCCTGATTGGGCGCGCCTGGGCCTTTGCGTTGGGCGCTGGGGGCGAAGCGGGGGTGGCGGGAATGCTGACCATACTTCGCCAGGAACTCCGGATGGCCATGTCGCTTACCGGTTGCGTCGACGTGAAGGACGCCGGTCGCTCGCTATTGAATATCTAGAAATTCAACCTGAAGAGATTGAAGTCAGGCCGCCGGCGCGTTGGCGAGCTTGGCTTTGACCTGGCGCTTGATCTTCAGCGCGCGAGGAGAAAGAGCCTCGTCCTTGGCCTTGATCAGGAACACGTCCAGGCCGCCCCGGAAATCCAGGGTGCGGCGGGCGGCGTTGGAGATCTTCAGTTTGAAGGTCTGGCCGAGGCTGTCCGACTGCAGACTCGCGGGCGCCAAAGCCGGCAGGAACCGGCGCTTGGTCTTGACGTTAGAGTGGCTCACATTATGGCCGGTCATGGGACCGACGCCGGTGAGTTCGCAGCGACGTGACATGGCGCGAGGCTTATCCAAAGGCAAAGGGTTCGGGCGAGAGGGTCCCGCTCGGGAGGCGGCGATATAGGCGATGGGGGCCGGGCGCGTCAAGCGCGAGCGAGAAAACGACGACGTCGGAAGCCGACCGGCTTGTGCCCGCGTGCCGCCGGGATACAAGATGTCGTAGGGAACGAAAATGGAATCCGACGCCTTCGGTGATTCGGTCATGATTCGTTGCGGCCCTGTTCACGGGTGTGTCCATCTCGCGTTAACCGTTGAATTTCCGCCGTTCAGACCCCTCTTGCGCATTGTCAGCGGGCGCGGCTTGGGCCACATCCTGGACTTATGAGTCATCGGCCCATCGGACAGGCGCCGTCCCGGCTGGTCGCGGTGCTGGGCCCGACCAACACCGGCAAAACCCATTTGGCCGTCGAGCGGATGCTGGGCCACGCGTCCGGCATGATCGGCCTACCGCTGCGCCTGCTGGCCCGGGAAATCTACGATCGCATCGTTAAGGCGCGGGGTCCGCGTGCGGTCGCCCTTATCACCGGCGAAGAGAAGATCGTGCCGCCACAGGCCCACTATTTCGTCTGTACGGTGGAGGCCATGCCCCTGAACCGGCAGGTGGAATTCCTGGCCGTGGACGAGATCCAACTGGTCGGCGACCCCGAGCGCGGGCACCTCTTCACCCACCGCCTGCTGCATGCCAGGGGAACCTTCGAGACCATGTTCCTCGGGGCCGGGACCATGGCGCCACTGATCCGGCGGCTGCTACCGGACGCCGAGATTGTCACCCGCGAACGGTTCTCGAACCTCGGCTACTCGGGCCCTAAGAAGCTGACGCGCCTTCCTCGGCGCAGCGCCGTCGTCGCCTTCTCGGCCGACGAAGTTTACGCCATCGCCGAACTGATCCGCCGCCAGCGCGGCGGGGCGGCGGTGGTGATGGGCTCGCTGTCTCCGCGAACCCGCAATGCCCAGGTAGCCCTCTATCAGTCCGGCGAGGTGGACTTCCTGGTCGCTACGGACGCGATCGGCATGGGGCTGAACATGGATGTCGACCATGTCGCCTTCGCGGGCCTCGCCAAGTTCGACGGCAAGCGCCAACGCCCGCTGCACCCGCATGAAGTCGGCCAGATCGCCGGACGGGCGGGGCGCTATCGCACCGACGGAACCTTCGGCGTCACGGCGGCTTGCGAGGCGATGGAGCCCGACCTTGTGGCGGCCGTTGAGGGGCACAGCTTCGAGGCCGTGCCGGCGGCGTGGTGGCGCAATGGAGCGCTCGAATTCCAGTCTTTGGCGGCCCTGCTGCGCTCGCTGTCGGCGCCGGCGCCGCGTGACGGGCTGAAGGCTTCCGACGAAGCTCTGGACGAGCGGGCGTTGCGAAATCTCGCGGCCGACGACGAGGTCGCCCATCGATGCTCGGATCGCTCGGCCCTGTTCCGGTTATGGGACGCCTGCCAGACCCCCGACTTCCGCAAGACCACGCCCGACGAGCACATCCGGCTGGTGCGGGTGCTGTTCGATTACCTGAGCCTGGGAAACCGGCGGATTCCCGACGACTGGATGGCCGAGCAACACCGGCAACTGGACCGCCTGCACGGCGAGATCGACGCCCTTTCCACCCGGCTCGCGGGCGTGCGGACCCTGGCCTATGTGGCCAACCGCCCCGACTGGCTAGTCGACGCCGCCCACTGGCGGGAAGTGACGCGCGGGCTTGAGGAACGGCTGTCCGACACCCTGCACGAAAAGTTGATGGCCCGGTTCATCGATCGGCGCACCAGCGCCCTGATGCGGGGTCTCGGCCGGGCCGACGATCTGCTGGCCGGCGTTGCGCCTGACGGCGTCGTTACCGTCGAAGGCCATTTCGTGGGCCGTCTGCGGGGCCTCAAGTTCGAGTTGGCCAAGGGGGCGGGATTGCTGGAGGCCAAGGCCCTTCGGGCGACGGCGCAGCGGGCGGTCGGGCCAGAAATGGGCCGTCGCCTAGGCCAGCTGGCGTCCGAGGCCGATGAAGCCTTCACCCTTGAGCCGACGGGCGATGTCCTATGGCGCGGCGAAGCAGCCGGGACCCTGGCCGGTGATCAGCCCTTCAATCCCGCCGTCCACCTCTACGGCGAGCTCGGCTCCGCGCCCGCCCGCGAGCGCGCCACCCGCCGGTTGGAGGCGTTTGTGGCGGCCGACGCCAGCCGACGGCTGTGGGCGATGAAGGGGCTTTGCGATGCCGTGGCCTCTGGAAGCCTGAAGGGACTGGCGCGCGGTCTGGCGTATCGGCTGATCGAGGGGGGCGGGGTTCTGGACCGGCGGTCGGTGGAGGTCGATCTTGGTCACCTCAGCCGCGCCGAGCGCCGAGCTTTGCGGGAACTTGGCGTGCGGTTTGGGGAATTTTGTCTGTCCCTGCCCAGCCAGACCGGATCGGCCGCGGTAAGTGTGGCGCAAGCCTTCGCCGTTCAGGCGGCGCCCGACTGGCGGCCGCGAGGCGATAGCCTGACAACGATGCCCGCCCCGCCGCCACCGGCCCGGGCCTTGGGGCTTCGGGGCCTGATGACGGTAGGCGGGCTGGCGGCGCAAGTCGAGAGTCTGGAGCGCCTGGGCGAAAGCTTGAGGGCGAACGCGGGCGGGGGCGGCGTGCGCCTTACCGACGAGGCCCGGACGGCCCTCGGCTGGAGTGAGGCGAACGCGGTGCGAATCCTCAAGGGCCTGGGGTTCACGCCAACCCAGAAGCCGGCTGCCGGCGTGGCGATGATCTGGCGGCGACGCCAGGCGCGAACCGTCATCGATGCGCCGGCAAAGCCGCTCTCGCCGTTCGCAGCGCTGGCGGAGTTGACGACTCCATCCGTGGCTAGGCCAACACGCCGCCGCGTCCGCCGCCGCCGCCCCGCCCGGGCCACCGATGGAAAGTGAGGCCTGCCGCGCGGACGTCTGGCTCTGGCGGGCGCGGTTCTGCAAGACGCGGGCGCTGGCGGCGCGACTGATCGAATCGGGACGAATTCGCCTGACGCGTACCGGCCAGCAGGCGCGACTGGACAAGCCATCGCGCATAGTGAGGCCTGGTGACGAGTTGGTGTTCGCGATCGGGGGACGGTTGACGGCGATCCGGATTGACGCCCTTGGCGTCCGCCGGGGTCCTCCGGCGGAGGCGCGAAGCCTATATCAGGCCCTGGACGTCGACATAGCCAGGCTGACGACCGATCTCGATCCGACTCCGCGCCATTGACAATGCTGGCCCCCGCCTGACAAACACCGACGCCCCATCGCGGGGGGCTTCCGCGAGAGACGTAACCTTGAGTCATCGATGACCTACATCGTCACCGACGCTTGCATAAAATGTAAGTACATGGACTGCGTGGAGGTGTGTCCTGTGGACTGTTTCTACGAGGGCGAGAACTTCCTGGCGATCAGTCCCGATGAGTGCATCGACTGCGGCGTCTGCGAGCCCGAATGCCCGGTCGACGCAATCAAGCCCGATACGGAAGATGACCCCGACGGCAAGTGGCTTAAGATCAACACCGACTATGCCCGGATCTGGCCGAACATCACACTGAAGGGCGAACCGCCCGCCGACCGTGCACAGTACGATGCGGTGACCGGGAAATTCGAAAAATTCTTCAGCGAGAAGCCAGGGCAGGGTTCCTAGCTTTCCCTGAAAGACGCCGCGCCGATGGTCGCGCAAAGACCAGTGTGCGTTTTCGCACCTTGAAGCCTTCAAAGCACCACGTTTTTATGATAATCACCTTTCAATAGGACGGTGTCACCCGGCTCAGCTGTTCCTTGGGGAATGGGGCGTTGGAACCGGGTCAAAATGGCGGTTTCCGATATCTGGGCGCGACACCCGCGGCCAAGCCCGCCGGGTAGTCGAGATCGGGAACGGTTAGGTGAGCCACTGGGGGTTCAGGGCTCAATAGACGTGACGGACCCGCGCACAGCGGAAGCGGGCCGCATTGAGAAAGGAATGTCATTCTATGAACACCAAAATCGAGCACGACTTCGGCGTCGGCGACCACGTCGTCTATCCAGCCCATGGCGTGGGCGTCGTGGTCGGTGTCGAGACCCAGGAAGTGGTCGGCACGGCGCTTGAAGTCTATGTGATCACCTTCGACCATGAGAAGATGACCCTCCGGGTGCCGACCAAGAAAGCCCGGACCGCCGGGTTGCGCGCCCTGGCCGAAGGCAATGTCGTGTTCCAGGCGCTGACCACGCTCAAGGGCCGCGCCCGGGTCAAGCGCACCATGTGGAGCCGCAGGGCGCAGGAATATGAAGCCAAGATCAACTCGGGCGACCTGATCTCCATCGCTGAGGTGGTCCGGGATCTGCATCGTTCCGACAGCCAGCCTGAACAATCCTATTCCGAACGCCAGCTCTATGAATCGGCACTGGACCGCATGGCCAGGGAAGTGGCGGCCATCGAGCGTATCGATCGTGACGCGGCGATCACCCTGCTTCACAAGTCGCTGCAAAAAGCCGCCTGAAGTCTTGCTAGCTGGCCAGCTAACCGCTGGTCAGTTCGGCGAGCACCCGGTCGAGGACTGGTCGCCCGGATCGCGTGGCGACCAGTCTTCCGTCAGCGATCACAACCAAGCCCTTGAGGGTGGACAACCTGGCTTTCGAAAGCTTCAGCGCCGCCATGGCTGCCATCGGCGCGCCTTCGACCGTCCTCATGCCCATCAGCAGACGTTCCAACGCGACCTCCCGCGCATCGAGTTGTTGGTTCCGAGAGCCCGTTCCTTCTCGGCTAACGCGGTCGATGTAATCCCCGATGGCGTCAGGAGTCGTGGTCGCGAAACGTTCGCCGGCCAGAGTCAGTCGGCCATGCGCGCCTGGTCCAACGCCTGCATAGTCCTCCCCGCGCCAGTAGATTAGATTGTGGCGGGATCGCGCCTGCACGCCGCGCGCGTGATTGGATACTTCATAGGCTTCAAAACCCACTGTTTCGAGCACGGCCTGCGTGATCTCGTAGAAATCAGCCCCAAGGTCGGCATCCACCGGCACAAGAGTTCCGCGCAGAACGGCGCGATGGAAGGCGGCGCCGGGCTCGATCGTCAGCTGGTAAGGCGAGATATGGTCCGGACCCAGACTGGCGACGGTTTCCAACTCCCGCGCCCAATCGTCCAACGCCTGACCGGGTAACGCGTAGATCAAATCGACAGACAGGCGGGCGAACACCCCGCCAGCGACATCGATCGCCCGTCGGGCGGCGCCGGCGTCATGATCGCGGCCGAGAAACCCCAAGGCCCGATCGTCCAGCGACTGCATCCCGAGCGACAGCCGGTTCACGCCCGCCCGCTCCAGCGCCGAAAACCGGGATGCCTCCGCGTCCGTGGGGTTGGCCTCCAACGAGACTTCCACCGCGCCCGCCGGCGTCCATAGGCCGCGCGCTACTTCGATGATTCGGGCCACATCGTCCGGGTCCATCAGCGAGGGTGTTCCGCCGCCGAAAAAGATCGAGACCAGGTCCCGCGGACCGGTGAGCGCGGCATGCCCCTTGAGATCCGCGAGGATCGCCGCCGTCAGCGCCCTCTTCTGCTCAGTCCGCCCCCGGTCGCGAACCACATTGAAATCGCAATAGGGGCAGATCCGCGCGCAATAGGGCCAATGGATATAGACGCCTAGCGCCGACTTTTGGGGGCTCAAAACAGCGCCGCTTTGAGCGCGGCGAAGGCCCGGGCACGGTGGCTGATGGCGTCCTTGGCCAAGGGATCCATCTCACCGAACGTCAGAGAACCGCCCTCGGGAATAAAGATTGGATCATAGCCGAAGCCAAGCTTGCCTCGCCCGGGAAAGGTCAGGCTGCCATCGACGCGGCCCTCGACGGCCACCACGGGACCCTTTGGCCAGGCCACAGCCAGGGCGCAGACGAACCAGGCGCGGATGTCGTCACTCTCGGTGTCGGCCAGACGTGCTTCCACAAGGTTGATTGCATGGCTGAAATCCTTATTCGGGCCGGCCCAGCGAGCCGAATAGATTCCGGGCGCGCCATCCAGACCGGCGACGCACAGGCCCGAGTCATCGGCCAGGGCGATCAGACCGCTGGCATCGGCCGCCGCCCTCGCCTTGACGATGGCGTTGCCCACAAAGGTGGTTTCCGGCTCCTCCGGTTCGGCCAGATTCAAGGCGGCGGCCGACACCACGTCGAAGCGGCCTTCCAACAGCGCCGCCAGTTCACGCGCCTTACCGGGATTGTGCGTGGCGGCCACCAGGCGAAGTCCGGGCTCAAGGGAAAGGCTCATGCCCGCGTCCTAGCAATTTCCGCCGCGCCAGGCCATCGATGTTGCGTTGCGAAAAGTTAATGTTGATAAACGATATGTAATTTGATCGATAAACGATGATCCCTTATTGAAAGTCACACAGGGACGGCGCTGGGCCGCCCCAGAGAGCCAGCAAAAAGCTCTCTTATCGCACTGCACAATAGGAGCCCATCATGAACGCCACCACCAACGCCATCCGCGCCTTCGACAAGGTCGCTCTTCGTCTGTTCCACTCCGTGGTCATTCTCGGCCTCGGCGCCATCGCCTTCGGAGCCGTCGTCCAGTCCATCCAGGTCTGATGATGCGATCCATGCGCCCTTCGAAGGGCCCGCCGACCACCGCCCAAGGGCCAACTTGGGCGGTGGTTTGCGTTTTGCCCGGCGGTGACCGACACCCTGGCGGCTTCGGCTTTGAAATAAGCCTTAAGGCAATAGTCTAAGGCCCCCGGCCGAAGAGGAGAGGAAACCATGCGCGCCCTTGGTCCCGGCTCGGTGTCGAGTTTTCTGAAAGTGATCCTGGACGTGGTCCACTGGATCCTGTTGTTCTCGGCCGCCGCGGCTTCGGTAGGGATCGTGGTGGTCCTGCTCCTGAGCTTCAAACCCGAATTGCTGGGTGGGGCCATCAATATTGGCGGCGTGCACATCAAAGGCGCGTGGCTTGGACCGATCGCCGCCGCGACCCTGCTCGCCGGCGATCTCTACCTGGCCGGGGCCCTGGTCATCGTCGGCCGGCTGCGCCGCATCTTCCAGACCCTGATCATCGGTGATCCATTCCATCCCGACAATGTGCGCCGGCTACGCATGATCGGCGCCGCCCTCGCGGTCCTCGAGCTCGGGCGCTACGCCTTCGCCGGTGTTGTTCGCCTGTTCGCCCACGACCTTGGCCTGACAAAAATGGCTAGCGGCGGCGGCGTGAACCTTACCACCTGGTTCTCCGTTCTGGTGATCGTGGTGTTGGCGGAAGTGTTCCGCGAGGGCGCCCGCCTGCGCGGTGAAGCGGAGCTGACGATCTAGGCCATGCCCATCCGTATCCGCCTCGACCGTCTGTTGCTGGAGCGAAGAATGTCGCTCACCGAGCTCGCCGACCGAGTCGGCGTCACCATCGCCAATCTCTCCATCCTGAAAACCGGCAAGGCGCGAGCGATTCGGTTCTCGACTCTGGCCTCCCTGTGCCGCGAACTCGAATGCCAGCCAGGCGATCTGGTGGTCTTCGAACCTGGGCCGCCCGGCGAACCGGAGGAGGACGGGCTGGAGGAGTAGCCGTCGCGGCCTACCGGTTGATCGCCGCTTCCTGCAGCCTGACCAGGCGGGCGATCCCGTCGGTGGCCAAAGCGAACAGTTGCTCGAACTCGCCCCGCGAGAAGCCGCGCTTTTCGCCGGTGGCCTGGATTTCGACGATGTCGCCCGATCCGGTGAACACGAAATTGGCGTCCGCCTCGGCGTTGCTGTCCTCCTCGTAGTCCAGGTCCAGGACCGGGACACCGTTGAAGATGCCGCAGGAGATCGCCGCCACATGATCCAGGATCGGATCCTTCTTGATCAGGCCTTCCTCGACCAAGTGACGCGTCGCCAGCTTCAGGGCCACCCATCCGCCGGTTATCGCCGCGGTACGGGTGCCGCCATCAGCCTGGATGACATCGCAGTCGAGAGTGATCTGTCGTTCGCCAAGCGCCTTCACGTCGACGACCGCGCGCATGGACCGGCCGATCAGACGCTGAATCTCCTGGGTACGGCCCGACTGCTTGCCCTGAGCCGCCTCGCGCCGACCGCGGGTGTGGGTCGCCCGGGGCAGCATGCCGTATTCCGCCGTCACCCATCCCTGGCCGCGTCCACGCATGAACGGCGGCACGCCATCCTCAAGGCTGGCGGTGACCAGAACCCGGGTGTGGCCAAAGCTGACCAGGCACGAACCCTCGGCATAGCGATTGACGCCGGTCTCCAAAGTGACGGCGCGCAGGTCAGAGGGTTGGCGTTCCGATGGACGCATGGTGGGTCAATCTCCTGGAGGATCGCGAGCGCCGCTTGCGCCGCGAGAGCGCGCGCTTATCCTCGAATCCGAGAGAACCGTCCATGACCAACCCGCTCCTCGGCCAAGCTTCACTTCCCGGCGCCACTTTGGCCGAGCTGGACGCACGCGCGCGGGATATTTTCCGACGCATCGTCGAGACCTATCTGGAGACCGGCGAGCCGGTGGGATCTCGCACCATTTCCCGCGGCGGCGTGCACCTTTCGCCGGCGTCTATCCGCAACACCATGCAGGACCTGGCCGAATTGGGCCTTCTGGGCGCGCCGCATAGCAGCGCGGGGCGCCTGCCCACACACGCCGGCCTGCGCCTGTTCGTCGATGGCTTGCTTGAGGTGGGCGACGTCGGCGAGGAAGATCGCCAGAACATCGAGGCCCGGCTTTCGGTTCGGGGACGCAGCTTCGATTCGGCCATGGATGAGGCTAGCGCGATCCTCTCGGGCTTGGCCGGCGGCGCCGGGGTGGTGGTGACGCCGGTGCGCGATGCTGGCGTCAAGCATGTGGAATTCGTGGCCTTGGGTCCCGATCAGGCCCTGGCGATCATGGTGTTCGACGACGGCACGGTGGAAAATCGCCTGATGCGCCGCCCCCTGGGTGTCACCCCGGCCGCCCTGCAGGAAGCCTCGAATTTCCTCAACGGCCGGCTGCGGGGCAAAACCCTCGCGGAGACCAAGACCGACGTCGCCTCGGAACTGGCGAGGGCCCGACGCGAGCTCGCCGCCGCCGCCGCCCACCTTATCGAGGAAGGCTTGGCGGCCTGGAGCGGCGGAGACGGCGCCGCCAGGGCCCTGATCGTGCGGGGCCGCGCCAATCTGCTCGGGGACCCCAATGTCGCGGCGGACCTCGAGCGGGTGCGCATGCTGTTCGATGATCTGGAACAAAAGGAGCAGTTGATCGGTCTACTCGATGACGTCCGGGTCGCCGAGGGCGTCAGGATTTTCATCGGCGCCGAAACGCGCCTGTTTTCGCTTTCGGGTTCCGCCTTGATCGCGGCCCCCTATATGTCGGGCTCACGCAAGGTGCTGGGCGCGATCGGTGTGATCGGTCCGGCCCGTTTGAACTATGCCCGGGTGATCCCGCTGGTGGACTATACCGCTCGCGCCCTGGGCCGACTGATGAACGCCGGCGGCTAAACATCCGTCGGCCAAGGACAAAGAAGGACCCGTATGACCGAGACCGATATTTTCAGCGAAGGCTCCGAGGACGAATCCGTCGCCGCTCTCGACGAAGCCATCATTGAAGCCCTGCGCGCCGAGACCGCGTCCCTGAAGGAACAGGCGCTGCGCTACGCCGCCGAGGCCGAGAACACACGGCGCCGCGCCGAGCGCGAAATCAACGACGCCCGCGCTTACGCGATCTCCAAATTCGCCAAGGATCTGATGGGCGTCGCCGACAACCTGGCCCGGGCCCTGGAACACGCGCCCCACGACGCCGAAGACCCGCTGGTGCGCAACCTGGCGGTCGGTCTTGAAATGACCCAGAAGGAGCTGCTCACCGCCTTCGGGCGCAACGGTCTCAAACAGATCGACCCCGCCGTGAGCGACCGATTCGATCCCCACCAGCATCAGGCGGTAATGGAGCAGACCTCATCGGATGTGGCGCCCGGCGGCGTCATCCAGGTGCTGCAGACCGGGTATGAGTTGTTCGGGCGAATCGTGCGGCCAGCGATGGTGATCGTGGCCGCGCGAGACTCCACGGGCCGACCGGCCGAAACCGAAGCGGCGGCTACCGAAGGCTGAAGCCATCCACCGGACCCGGGAAATCACCCTGGTTCCGCCGGTGGCCGGAAGCCCCTTCCTCGCGCCGACAATTTCGTTAGTGTGGCAAGTCCCTTTCAACCGGCCGCGCCTGGGGATTCTCTTCCGCGGGGCGCCGTTTCGGGTATGGATATGAAGCTGACGATCGAGCGGGCCGCGCTGCTGAAGGCCCTCGGACATGTGCAAAGTGTTGTCGAACGGCGCAACACCATCCCTATCCTATCGAACGTGCTGATGTCGGCGACGTCGGCGGGCCTGTCGCTTTCGGCCACGGATCTGGACATGGAGATCATCGACCAGACCTCGGCCAGGGTTGAGACGCCTGGCCAGATCACCGCTCCGGCCCACACCCTCTACGAGATTGTCCGGAAGTTGCCTGAGGGGGCCGAGGTCTCCCTCGGCTTCAATGGCGATGATCCCCGTCTTCAGGTTCGCGCCGGGCGATACCGGGTCAACCTGCCGGTGCTGCCGGCCGGAGACTTCCCGGTGATGTCTTCCGAGGGGCTGTCCGCCCCCGTTTCAGTGGACACGGTAGGTCTGATGCGTCTGATCGACCGCACGCGCTTCGCCATCTCCACCGAGGAAACGCGCTACTACCTGACCGGGATATATTTCCACACCCTGGTCGAGGATGGCCGAGAGCTTCTGCGGGCCGTGGCCACGGACGGCCATCGCCTGGCCCTGGCTGAGATGCCCGCCCCTGAAGGCGCGGCCGGCGCGCCCGGCGTGATCATCCCGCGCAAGACCATTCAGGAGGCTCGCCGCCTGCTTGAGGACTCCGGAGAGACCATCGACCTTCGCCTCAGCCAGCAAAAGGCGCGCTTCGACTTCGGCCAGGCCAGCCTGACCTCCAAGGTCATCGATGGGTCCTTCCCCGACTACACCCGGGTGATTCCCAAGGACAACCACCGGATCATGACCGTCGACAACGCCCTGTTCGCCGCCGCGGTCGACCGGGTCTCCACCATCTCGTCGGAAAAGAGCCGATCGGTGAAGCTGGCGGCCGAGCCCGGGCGCATCGTTCTGACGGTGCGCAATATGGAAACCGGGCAGGCGGTCGAGGAACTGGAGGTCGACTATGACGGCGAGCCTTTCGAAATCGGTTTCAACGCTAAATACCTGCTCGATGTGACCTCGCAGATCGGCGGCGAACTCACTGAATTCCGTTTCGCCGATCGCGCGGCCTCGGCCACCATGCTCGACCCGGTGCTGGTCATCGATCCCACCGACGCTGGCGTGCAATACGTCCTGATGCCTCTGAGAGCCTAGGCTGCGTTCCACGATCCTCCAGCTGCGGCTGACCGATTTTCGGTGCTACGGGACCGCGAACCTTGCGCCCGAAGGTCGAAGTGTCTTCCTGTTCGGTCCCAATGGGGCGGGCAAGACCAATCTGCTCGAAGCCATAAGTCTGCTTTCCCCCGGTCGCGGCCTGCGCGCCGCGCCGCTGTCCGAAATGGGCCGCCGCGAACCCGCCGAACCCGAAGGCGCGCCCTGGGCCGTTTCGACCAGGATCGCCGACGGTGACGGCGAGCTGCGGATCGGCACGGGCGCCGAAACGCGAGGCTCCCTCCGCCGGCTGGTGCGGATCGATGGTGAACCCGTTCCCCCAGGCGATTTGGCCCGCCGCCTGCGGCCGATGTGGCTGACTCCCGCCCAGGACCGTCTGTTCCTCGACGGACCCGCGGAGCGCCGGCGTTTCCTCGATCGCCTGGTGTTCGCGGCCGAGCCGAAGCACGCCGCCCATGTCGGAGCCTATGAGCGGGCGCTACGCGAGCGGACCCGCCTGCTGACCGATGAGATGCCGGACGCCGACTGGCTCAGGGCCGTGGAGGCGCGGCTGGCGGCCGCCGGCGCCCTGGTGGCCACCGCCCGCGCCAGGGCCGTCCAGGCGCTGGGCGAGGAAATAGATCACCGGGAAAACAGCCCGTTTCCCCGGGCGGGGCTGTCGCTGACCGGAACGTGGGAACGGGAAGCCGCCGCCGGAGTCTCCGGCGAGGAGATCGAATCAAAACTGACCGCGGCCTTCGAGACCTCCCGGCATCGGGACCGCGCCGCCGGCCGGGCCCTGAGCGGCCCCCATCGGGGCGATCTCGCCGCGGTCCACCTCGAAAAGGGTCGTCCGGCCGCCGAATGTTCCACCGGGGAACAGAAAGCGCTGATTCTCAATCTGGTTTTGGCCCAGGCGGCGCGACTTTCACGTGTCGAAACCGAGCCAAAGCCTATACTGTTACTTGACGAAGTGGCGGCGCACCTGGACCCTGACCGGCGGGCGGCGCTCTTCGACGAGATCGAGGCGCTTTCGCTCCAGGCCTTTCTGACCGGCACGGACGAAGCGTTGTTCGAAACCCTTAAGGGTCGGGCCATGGGTGTCCAGGTAGACGCCTCCCGCCTGACCGTCCTGGAAGCTTAGATGACCGACGAGACCCCCGACAACAGCGCCGCCGACGCCGCCGCGGCCGAATACGGCGCCGACTCCATCAAGGTCCTTAAGGGCCTGGACGCGGTGCGCAAGCGCCCCGGCATGTATATCGGCGACACCGACGACGGGTCGGGCCTGCACCACATGGTCTATGAGGTGGTCGATAACGCCATCGACGAGGCCCTGGCCGGCTGGGCCACGAAGGTGGAAGTGATCCTCAACGCCGATGGTTCGGTCACCGTGACCGATGACGGGCGCGGCATACCCACCGACATCCACGAGGGCGAGGGCGTCTCGGCGGCCGAGGTGATCATGACCCAGCTGCACGCCGGCGGAAAATTCGACCAGAATTCCTACAAGGTCTCCGGCGGCCTGCACGGGGTGGGCGTCTCGGTGGTCAATGCGCTGTCCGACTGGCTTCTGCTGAAGATCCATCGGGGCGGCAAGAGCCATGAGATGCGCTTCGAGCGCGGCGACACCGTCACGCCCCTGGCGATCACCGGCGTCGCCCCCCTGCGGGACAATGGCGAGTTCCTGACCGGCACCGAGGTGACGTTCTTCCCATCGCTTAGAACGTCGCCGAACGACGGGACCTTCGAACATATCGATTTCGACCGCAAAACCCTGGAGCACCGCCTCAGGGAGCTGGCCTTCCTCAATTCCGGCGTGGTGATCTATTTCCGCGATCTACGGGGGGCTGAGCCGTTCGAGGAAATCCTGCACTATGAGGGCGGCGTCGAGGCGTTCGTGCGCCATCTGGACAAGGCCAAGACGCCGCTGCTGAAGACGCCGCTGGTGATCCGTGGGCGGCGGGACAAGATCGAGATCGATCTCAGCCTGTGGTGGAACGACGGTTACCATGAGACCATGCTATGCTTCACCAATAACATCCCTCAGAAGGACGGCGGCACCCACCTGTCGGCGTTCCGCGCCGCGATGACCCGGGTGATCACCAGCTACGCCGAGACTTCCGGCATGGCCAAGCGCGAGAAGATCCAGGTCACCGGTGAAGATGCCCGCGAGGGCCTGACCTGCGTGCTCTCGATCAAGCTGCCCGACCCAAAGTTCTCGTCCCAGACCAAAGACAAGCTGGTCTCCTCCGAGGCCCGGCCCGCCGTCGAGGGGTTGGTCAATGAGGGGCTGAGCCAATGGTTCGAAGAGCACCCCAACGAAGCGAAACAGGTTATCACCAAGATCGCCGAGGCCGCCGCCGCGCGCGAGGCGGCCCGCAAGGCCAGGGACCTGACCCGCCGCAAGTCGGCCCTGGATATTTCATCCCTGCCCGGCAAGCTCGCCGATTGCCAGGAGCGCGATCCCGCCAAGTCCGAGATCTTCATCGTCGAAGGCGATTCGGCCGGCGGTTCGGCCAAGCAGGCGCGCAACCGGGAGAACCAGGCCGTGCTGCCGCTTCGGGGCAAGATCCTCAATGTTGAGCGGGCGCGGTTCGACAAGATGCTGGCGTCCGACCAGATCGGCACCCTGATCACCGCGCTAGGCGCCGGGATCGGCCGCGACGACTTCGACATCGAAAAAATTCGCTATCACCGCATCGTGGTGATGACCGACGCCGACGTCGATGGCGCGCATATCCGCACCCTGCTGCTGACGTTCTTCTATCGTCAGATGCCGCAGGTGATCGAGCGGGGCTATCTCTATATCGCCCAGCCGCCGCTCTATAAGGCCAGCAAGGGCAAGTCCTCGCGCTATCTGAAGGACGATACCGAAATGGAGGCGTTCCTGGTCGACGAGGGCCTCGACGGCGCGGAACTCGACCTCGCCTCGGGCGAGCGGATGACCGGCAAGGACCTGGCCGAACTCACCCAGACCTCCCGCCAGGCCAAGGCCAATATCGAACGGCTGTCGGCCCGGGCTCCGGCCTTCGCCATCGAGCAGGCCGCGCTGGGCGGGTTGCTCGGCAATTCGGACGATCTGGTCGAGGGCGCGAGACGCCTGGATCTCTATGCCGAGGAGGGTGATGGCGCATGGTCAGGCGAAACCGCCCTGGGCGGCGGCTACATGTTCCAGCGCATCAAGCGCGGTGTATCGGAGAAGATCGTGCTCGACGATCAGATGCTCCACTCGGCCGACGCCCGTCGTCTGGCCGAGCGCGCCAGCAAGCTTTCAGAAACCTTCTCAAGCCCAGCGACATTCCGTCGCCGCGACCGCACACACACGGTACGTGGACCACTGGACCTGGTGTCAGCGGTATTCGAATCCGGCCGTCGGGGCCTGTCGATCCAGCGCTACAAGGGTCTGGGCGAGATGAACCCTGAACAGCTTTGGGAAACTACCCTCGACCACAACGCCCGCACCCTGCTGCAAGTCAGAGTGAACCACGCCGACGACGCCGACGATCTCTTCACCCGCCTTATGGGCGATCTGGTCGAACCGCGCCGCGAATTCATCCAGGAAAACGCCCTGGACGCCGAGGTGGATGTCTAGGGAGCGGCGGCGAACGCAACGTTCATACGCGCCGCGACCGCCATCAACCGCCTGTCCCGGGTCCAGATGGACGAACCAACTGTCAGACGTGTGGCGGCGAGCAGATGGACGTCAATATAGCCGATCCCGCTGCCAACAAGTTCATGGCGATCGATGAAGCCAAGCACTTCGGAATCGCTGGCCATCACGGCTTTCGGCAGGCTGTTCAAATCATCCAGGGTAGTCGAACGACCGGGTAGCCGGCCGAGCACCAATTCGCCGATCACATAAGGATGGGCAAGAACCGCCTGGTCTTCCAAAAGCGCTCGCAGAACGGGATTCCAGACTCTGAAGTGATCGATCAAGATCGACGTATCGACGAGGGTCATCCCTCCCAGGGCCGACGACGGGGCACATCTTCCAGGTCGGGGGCGCTGCCCCCCAGTCGCGCCAGACGCCTTGCGCTTTCTCGCTGGACCAGAGCGCGCAAAGCCTCCCGCACGACGGCGGATTTCTCGGTCAGACCCGTATAGGCCTGCGCCTTCGCGAAAAGTTCGTCGTCCAAGGCCAACGTTGTGCGCAAGGGAACCCTATCGTTCAGGCGCCGAAAATAGCATCGAATGATGCCGGAGACCAGAACTTCAGCGGGACAGATCCTGGATTCATTGTGAGGAATAGGGCGGCGCCGATGCCGGCGCCGTGCTTATCCCGATGCGACATACCCAGGTCGGGGCGTCCTCTCGACGCAGCCCGAGCCCCCGGGGTTGAGAAATCTGAAACAGGCGCTATAAGGAACGCTTCAGTGTGTGGATGACGCTAGCCAATTGAGCGATTCATTCAATCAATCCACGCCTGGGCGACCCTCCGTTCTGATCGCGGCGGCCGGGTTGAACCGAACCTTTAGCGATAAGACGTAATGCTGCGTGGGCTTCTAGACTTTGCCTGCCGGGAGCAGCCTAGCGCAATTCATTGGAACATGATTGTCTACTGCCTTCAAACTCTGTGTTGCTGGAATGCTGACCGTTTCACTGCTGGTGGTCTCCAGAGGGCTCGCCGCCCCAACGCCCAATCCGGAAAGCAACGGCCCAAGGGTCCAGGCGTCCACCGTCGACGCGCAGGCCGAACTCCCGCCGCAAGCCATACAGCCCCCTCCTCAAATCCACCCGATCGTCTCGACCACCGCTACAACCGTCCCGCCGCCCAGGCGGCCAACCGCCGTCAGCCTGCAAGACCTGGTGACGATCCGGGCCGCCCATCCCCGGCCCATGGGGCCCGACACCAATTGCCTGGCCAGAACGGTGTTGAAAGAGGCCTCCAACCAGACCCTGCGCGGACAGCTGGCGGTGGCTCAGGTGGTTCTCAATCGGATGAAATCCGCGACCTATCCCAAGAGCGCCTGCGGCGTGGTCGGACAACGCGGGCAATTCGCCTCTACTGACGCCGATCTGGGGCGCGGACGGTCGAAGCCCTGGGATACGGCGGTCGCGATCGCCACCATCGCTCAGGACAACCGCGTGGCCCAGGTGGCGCCGGGAGCGCTGTTCTTCCACGCCACCTATGTCAGCCCCTCGTGGAGCCAGACCCATGAACGGATCGCCCAGATTGGCGATCACGTGTTCTACCGCTGATCGGCCACAACCTCGAGCACGGCCGCGCCGTAGCGGTCGAGCTTGCCCTGGCCGACCCCGTTTATCGCCGATAGCGCCTCCAAGCCCCCGGGTCGGGCGCGGGCGATGTCGGCCAGGGTCTGGTCGTGAAAAATCACATAGGGCGGCAAGCCCTGGCGGGCCGCCTCGGCCCGGCGCCACGCCCGCAGCGCATCGAACAGAGACAGGGCCTCGCCGGCCAAGTCGGCCGCCGCTTCGCCGCGTCGCCGGGGCCGGCCGGAGCGGGTGGTTGAATCGAGCGCTTCGGGCGCCTGCAACACGGTCAGCCGCCGTTCGCCGCGATAGACCGCGCGTACCGCCTCTGGATCGGCCAATCCGATCAGCGGCCGCCCATCATTGGGCTGTTCCACCAGCAGCCCCTCGAACAGCAGTTGGTCGATCAGTTCGCGCCACCCCGCTGGGCTATATTCGCGGCCGACGCCGAAGGTCGACATCGCCGCTTCGGACTCGCTGACGCCCTTGGTCTTGCCCAGCAGGTGCTCGACGATCCGCCCGCGGCCGAAACGGCCGCCCAAGCGATGCACCGCCGACAGGGCCTTCTGGGCGGCCTCGGTGACCTCCACCCCTCGGGGCGGGTTCACGCAACGATCGCACTGGCCGCAGGGCTCGGCGCTGGTCTCGCCGAAATATCGCCGCACCGCGGCGGCGCGGCAGGTAGGCCCCTCAAGCATCGCATAGAGCTGGCGGACCTTGCGCATCTGCACCTGGGCGACGGCTTCGGGCATGTCGCGCCGGCGGATGCGCTCGAGGGCCCAGCTCATATCGCCGGAACCATAGAGGGTGATCCCCTCGGCCGGGTCGCCATCGCGCCCGGCGCGGCCGATCTCCTGCCAATAAGCCTCGATGGCCCCCGGCGGGTCGGCATGGATCACGAAGCGCACGTCGGGCTTATCGATCCCCATGCCGAAGGCGATAGTGGCCACCATCACCGCCTCGTCCTCGGCCAGGAACCAGCTAAGCCGGTCGTGGCGGACAGATTTGTCGAGGCCGGCGTGATAGGCCTTGGCCGTTACGCCTTCATCGGCCAGGCGATCGGCGAGCTTTTCCGCTCCGTCCCGTGAGCCGCTGTAGACGATGCCGGAGCGGCCCGGCCGCGCCTTGATCAGAGCCGCCACCCGGTCATGGGGCTTGGCGCGCTTGCGTTCGGCCGACAGGGCCAATTCGGGGCGCTCGAAACTGGCGACGAATTCGGCGGCGCCCTCCAGCCGCAGTTCGGAGCGGATGTCGGCGCGGGTCCGGGCGTCGGCGGTGGCGGTGACCGCCAGGCGGGGAACCTTCGGAAACAGGTCAGCCAGACGTCCCAGGGCCCGGTACTCGGGCCGAAAATCGTGGCCCCATTGGCTGACGCAGTGGGCCTCGTCCACGGCGATCAGGGCCAGCGGCGCGGCCGACAGGCGCTCCAGCGCATAGGGCTGCATCAGGCCCTCGGGCGAGAGATAGATCAGATCTATCTGGCCGGCCGCCAGGCGCCGCCACGTCGTGTCGCGCTCGTCCGGCGACAGCCCCGAATCCATCCGCGCCGCCGAAACGCCCAGCTGGCGCAGCGCCTCTACCTGATCGCTCATCAGGGCGATGAGGGGTGAGACCACCAGCCCGACACCCGGCCGCAGCAGGGCTGGAATCTGATAGCAGACGCTCTTGCCGCCGCCGGTGGGCAGGACCGCCAGGGCGTTGCGGCCCGCCAGCACCTCGACAATCACCTGGCTCTGCAGCCCGCGAAAATCGGCATGGCCGAAGGTGTGGCGGAGAATCTCGCGGGCGTCGGTCAGGGAAGGAATCACCGGGCGCTTATGGCAGGCGTCGCGGCGCGCCGGAAGCCGCCTCGCGACCCGCCCAGGCCGTAGTCTTAAGCCTTCCTCAACGCCCTCGCGCCACATCTCTGCTTCCGCTATTGAAGCGCGAAGGGACGCGGAACCCAGGCCAAGGATGGCGCATGACACAGGCTGAAGGCGGTGGGCCGCCGCCCCGGCGTGGGCGCACTCCGCTGGGCGCTCTGCTCTACTGGACATTGGTCCTGGGCGTCTGGGGGCTGATCTTCGTCGTAGGCTTTCTGGCGGTGTTCGCCACCGATCTGCCGGACACCTCCAAGCTCTATGACGTCAAGCGCCAGCCCTCGATCACCTACCTGGATCGCTCCGGCGCCGTTGTCGCCGTTCGTGGCAGCCAGTTCGCGCCGCCAGCCGACATCAATGCCCTTCCGCCCTATGTCCCGGCCGCCTTCGTGGCGATCGAGGATCGGCAGTTCTATCACCACCTGGGCTTCAACCCCTGGGGGATGGCGCGGTCGGAAATCTATAATCTGAGCCATCGCGGCGGCCCGCTGCGAGGGGGATCGACGATCACCCAGCAGCTGGCGCGTAATCTGTTCCTGAACCAGCGCCAGAATTATCGCCGCAAAGCTCAGGAGCTGATCCTGGCGGTCTGGCTGGAACTGCATTTCAGCAAGTCGCAGATCCTGGCGCTGTATCTGAACCGGGTCAGTTTCGGCGGCGGCGCCTACGGTATCGAGGCGGCGGCCCAGCGGTACTTCAACAAGCCCGCTTCGGACCTGACACTTGGCGAAGCGGCCCTGCTGGCCGCCACCATGAAGGGGCCGACACGATACAATCCCGCAGCCAACAGCGACCGCGCCGCCAAGCGCGCAACCCTCGTACTTCAAGAGATGCAACGCATGGGCGCGATTACCGCCGCCCAGCGGGACGCCGCCTTCAGCCATCCGGTTCATGTCTCGGCGCGGCTGGCCAATCAGCGCGCGCAATATTTCGTCGATTGGCTTGACGCCCAGGTCCGCTCGCAGGTGGGCGAGCCGACCGAGGATCTGGTGGTGGAAACCACCTTGGACCTGCCGATCCAGGCCGCGGCGGAACAGGCCATCCGCTCGGGTGTCGCCGGCCACGCGGGCGAAGGCGTTCAGCAGGGGGCCCTCGTGGCCATGGACGGCGAAGGCCGGCTTCGCGCCTATGTGGGCGGCGCGGACTATGCCGAAAGTCAGTTCGACCGGGCCACCGCCGCGCGCCGCCAGGCGGGCTCGGCCTTCAAGCCATTTGTCTATCTGACCGCCATGGAGAACGGCCACACCCCCGACGAGCCGGTGGTGGACGAACCCATCACCATCGGCAACTGGACGCCCCGAAACTATACCGGGCGCTATCTTGGCGCGATCGACCTGCGGACGGCCCTGGCCCAGTCGATCAACACTGTCGCCGCGCGGCTGGCCAATCAGGTGGGCACCGACAAAGTGGCCGAAGCCGCCCATCGCCTGGGCATCACCTCGCCGATCCAGACCGATCCCTCGATGGCCCTGGGCGCGGTGGAGGTCAGTCCGATGGAGATGGCCCAGGCCTATGACGCCTTCGGCAACGGCGGGTTCAAGGCCCATGGCTATGGCATTGAGCGTATTCGCACCGCCACCGGCAAGGTTCTCTACGATCACGCCGCCGCACTGCCCGCCAAGGTGGCGGTAATCAACGAACCGGCGCTGGGCGAGATGGACCAGATGCTACGCGGCGTGATTGCCTTCGGCACCGGCGCGCGAGCTAAGATTGGGGGTTACGACCTAGCTGGCAAGACCGGCACCACCAGTGATTACAAGGACGCCTGGTTCATTGGATTTACCGGTGGCTTTGTCACGGCGGTGTGGGTCGGCAAGGACGACAACACCCCGATGAGAAAGGTCACCGGTGGGGGCGCGCCCGCCGAGATATGGCGAGACTTCATGGTGGCGGCCCTGCCTCGACTGGCGGCCCAGCCCATTCCCGGCGGCCCGGCGCCGCCTGCCGCCACCAGTGACTCGACAGACGCGACACCCTCGGACGAGGCGCCGCCCCCGCTGGATTCCGAGTCTCCGCAGCCCGACCCGCGAGCGCCCCGTGGACGCGGCGATTCCACGCCGTTTTAGGTCGGCGCCTTCGCCAGAACGGCGTGAAGCGAGGCGCCGTGGCGACGCAGCCAGGCGCGGTGCGGTTTCTCGTCACCCACGAGGGTCCGGACATGAGCCCAGAATCTTGGGCCATGGTTGGCTTCGAGCAGATGGGCGCACTCGTGGGCGACGACGTAGTCGGCCACCTCGAACGGCGCCAGGGCGAGGCGCCAGGAAACCCGGATCGAGCCAACCCGCCCGGATCCCGCCGGGGTACAGGATCCCCATCGGGTCCGGGCGTCGATAAGCGCCAGGGAAGGCTTGGGCGCACCAAGGGCGGCACAGTGAAATTCGACCCGCTGGTCGTAGGTGACGGCGGCCTGCCGCCGGATGGCCCGGATCACCAGCCCCGGATCCACCTCGTCCTCGCCACAGCCCATCAGCCTAAGACCCGCCGTGTCGGATCCGGCCTCCAACCGGGGTCGGCGCCCATCCGGTTGCAAGGTCCAGGGCACATCGAACACGGCGAGGGTGTCGCCGGCGGCGAGAGGCGGATCGACAGGTGTGGTCTCGGCGAGGCGATCGGCCAACCAGGCCTGGCGCGACCGGGCGAAGGCCGCCGCGTCCGCTAGGCGTCGCTGGGTCGGAGCCACGGCGATCGCAACGCCCTTGACCTTATCCACCCGCAGGGAAATCCGCTTGGCCCGGGCGTTGACCTTCAGGCGAACCCACAGGCCACCTAAATCGAGCACCTGGCCATCGGCGTATCGGGGTCCAAACAGGCTCATGACGACTCGGGCGAAGCGGGATCGGCTCGCCTTTGTCTAACCCATGGCCTCGCGCCGGGCGATGAAGTCGCGCACACGGGGATAGATTTCCTGGTCGAAGCGCCGGCCGTTGAAGACGCCATAATGGCCGACCCCCGGTTGGACATACAGTTCCCGCATGTTGTCCGGCGTATTGATGCATAGCGCATGGGCGGCCTGGGTCTGACCCACGCCGGAGATATCGTCCCGCTCGCCCTCGACGGTCATCAGCGCCACATCTTTGATGGCGGTGAGATCGACCTTGCGGTCGCCCTGGGTCAATTGACCCTTGGGCAGCAGGTAGCGCTGGAACACAATGTCGATGGTTTCCAGATAGAACTCCTCGGTCAGATCGAGCACGCTCAGATACTCGTCGTAGAACTCGCGATGTTTTTCCGCCGAGTCGCCGTCGCCCCTGACCATGTCGTCGAAATACCTGCGGTGAGCTGCTTGGTGCGCGGCGGCGTTCATGGACATGAAGCTGTAGAGCTGCACGAACCCGGGATAGACCCGGCGAAACGCGCCCGCGTAGGGCCAAGGCGCGGTGTAGATCATATTGGACTGGAACCAGGTGAACGGGCGTTCCTCAGCCAGCTTGTTGGTTACGGTCGGCGATAGGCGGGCGTCTATGGGCGATCCCATCAGGGTCAGGCTGGCCGGCCGCATCGGATCGTTGTCTTCCGACATCAAGGCGGTGGCGGCCAGGACGGCTGGCCCTGGCTGACAGACCGCCACCACATGGGCGCGGCGGCCCAGGCTGCCGAGTATGGCGATGACGGTCTTCACGTAGTCCTGAAAGCCAAACCGGCCCTCGCCGATCGGTACGTCCCGGGCGTTGGACCAATCGGTGACATAGACATCGTGATCGATCAGAAAGGTTTCCACCGTGCCCCGAAGCAGGGTCGCGAAGTGTCCCGACAGCGGCGCGACAATCACAACGGCCGGCGTTTCTACATCGGCGCCGGCGGCCCGCAGAGCGTCCGGGTCCCGGCGAAAGCGCCGCACGGTGACCCAGGGCGACGCCCAGGCTGTCTCACAGGCCACCGGCACGACACGCCCGGCCACGGTTACCTGATCGATCCGCCAGGCCGGCTTGCCGTAGCGCCGCGTCAGATTGGCGAACAGATCGGCCGAAGCATACAGGTTGCGCCCCAGGTCAGTGTCGCCAGCCAGATTGAGCGGCGATCGCCAGAAGTCCCGAGCCCAGTGGGCCGCGGCGGTGAGGGGCGCGGTTGATCTGTAGGTGGCTTCATGAAGGGCGTAGAGCATCGAGTCTCGCTATGTTGTACCTCGCGGATATGGCCCCCCGCCTTGTTCAAGTCCAGCGATCGAATACGCGCCGGAGGCGCGACACCGCCGCCGGGATGCAAACGAAGGTTAACTCCCATCGGTGGGAGCGGCGGGAGAACTGTTAGGATTTATTACAAATCCGATGAGTTGGAGTTCCGGAGTCCGCCGGCGTCATGCGGCCCAGTCAAGCCCCGCCCATGGCCGCGAGGATCTGGCCCGCGACATCCGGCGGCGGGGCCGTGACATCCAGAGGCCTGACGAACCGGCCGCCAGGGTCTATCAGATAGACCACCGCCGAGTGGTCCATCGTGTAGGACGCGCCCTGGGGCGCCTTTTGGTAGTATACGTGATAGGCGTGGGCCACAGCCGCGATCTGGGCTGGCGAGCCGGTCAGGCCGCGGGTCGCCTTGGGGAAGGACGCGCTATCCAGATAGGCGGCCATGGCTTTTGGCGTGTCGCGTTCGGGGTCGACCGTGATGAACACCACCTGAAACTGGCCAGACCGATCGCCCAGAGCGGTGACCGCCTGGCCGAGGGTCGCCAGCGTGGTCGGACAGACGTCCGGGCAGTAGGTATAGCCAAAGAATACAGCGGACCATTTTCCGGCCAATAGACGTTCGTCAACGGCCGCGCCGCTCTGATCCACCAGATGAAACGGTCCGCCGATGTCGCTTGACGATGGCGGCCGAGAGGTCGAGCGCCATGCGAACAGCCCAAGGACCACCATCAGCACGGTGGCGACGAGTCCTGTCCATATCCAAGGTTTCATCTCGTTTTCCCGCTCACGGTAGCCCTCGCGCGGCGGGCTTTTTGGGCGCATTCTGGCGATCATGCCACCGAGAATAACCCTCGCCACTTTGATGTCGGCATTGCCTGGGGCGATCTCGGCGGGTCGCGGCGCGCCCGAGACCGCGCTAGCCCGTCCGGGTCCGAGCCATCGGATAAACGGGCGCACGCTGATCGTGCTGCGCGGTATATTGATCCTGGGACAGATTCAGATCGTGCTGGTGACGTGGCTGGTGCTGAAATGGCCATTCAACTATGGGCCCTGCGCGGCCCTGATCGGTGTCAGCGCGGCGGCGAACCTCATTATGGCGCTGTCACCGCTGGCGCGGCGCCAAGCCCGGCCCTGGGAAGTCACCGCCCAGCTCGTCTTTGACATCATACAATTGACGATCCTGCTGTTCCTGACCGGTGGGGTGGTGAATCCGTTCGCCTTGATGTTGATCTTCCCGATTTCCGTGGGCGGCAACGCGCTGCCCTCGCGTCACGCCATCGGTCTTTGCGTCCTGGGTGTCATCGCCGCCCTGGTTCTGGCCATGGAGGCTGCGGCCCCTCCGTGGTTTCATTCCGTCGGCCCGGGGACGGACTACGCCGTCTATCGGCTCAGCCGCTCGATGGCCTTGATCGTCGCACTGGCGTTCGCGACCACCTATGCGATCTGGTCGTCCTCGCAGGGCGCGCGGCGGGAACTGGCGCTTCACCTGACAGAAACCGTGCTGGCCAGGGAACAGCGACTTTCGGCCCTGGGCGCGCTGTCGGCGGCCATGGCTCACGAGATGGGCACACCCCTGGCCACCATCGCCATCGTCGCGACCGAGATGGCGCGGGAGGCGCCCGAAGGCCCCCTGCGCGACGACGCCGTTCTCATGGTCGAACAGGCCCGGCGATGCCGGGATATTCTCCGCCGCCTGGCCGAAGAGCCCGAACGCCAGGACGCCCTGCATGAACGGATGAGCCTGCTGCAATTCGTGCGGGAGATCGTGGAGCCCTATGCCAAGTCGCCCAATATACGCGTTGAAGCGGTGGTCAGCGGACCGCCGGGCATGGCCGCGCCGGATCTTTGGCGACGCCCCGAAATCATCCACGCCATCTCGACGATGGTGGAAAACGCTTTCGATTTCGCCCGGGGTGAGATCCTGTTGACCGTGCGCTTCGACGCTGAATACCTATCGGTTGAGGTGCGAGACGACGGGCCGGGCTTTTCGGCCGCCATACTGCCGAAGCTGGGTGAGCCCTATGTTACGAGTCGCCCAGATGGACAGGGCTCCAGAACCGGTCACATCGGGATGGGCCTGGGCTTGTATATCGCCAAGACCCTGCTTGAACGTTCCGGCGCCCGGCTCACTTTTGCCAATGGTTCCCAGCACGGGGCCATCATCACCGCCCGCTGGCGCCGATCGCGGATTGAAGCTCCATCGGCGAGTGACAGATGAAATATCGCCTCGCGCAACTGTAACTTGTCACACAATGAAAATTGGCGACATAGTGACGCGGTCAAGCTTAGCCGTTCGCCACAAGCCAGTGGTTCCGGTCGCGAGACGCTTCGATGGATGACATGACGGGAACAACTCAAGCCGACAGAACACTGCTGTTGCTCGATGACGACAGCGCTCTGCGCTCGCGATTGGGCCGGGCGCTGGAGTCCCGTGGATTTCAGACCATTGCCGTTGAAAGTGTTTCCGAAGCGTTGGCGGTGATCAGGGAGCGTGCGCCAGCCTTCGCGGTTCTGGATCTGAGGCTGGAGGATGGGTCTGGTCTGTCGGTGGTGGATGCCCTGCGCGAAACCCGGCCGGACGCCAGGATCGTCATGCTGACCGGCTACGGCAACATCGCCACAGCGGTCGCGGCGGTGAAGGCCGGCGCCGTCGATTATCTGTCGAAGCCAGCCGACGCCGACGATGTGGTCAACGCTCTGTTGGCGGCGGGTACCGGCGCCCCGCCGCCACCGCCGGAAAACCCGATGAGCGCTGACCGTGTGCGATGGGAGCATATCCAGCGGGTCTATGAGCTCTGCTCACATAATGTCTCCGAAACAGCGCGCCGTCTGAATATGCACCGCCGCACTCTGCAGCGCATCCTGTCCAAACGCGCGCCGCGATAGCACCAGACGCTCGGGTGGCTTGACGAGGACCGCGGTTGCGGGCCTTTCCGGCGGCTAAACTCCGGATAGAGATTCATCCATGGAAAAGCGTCGCATCGGCTCGTTTGAGGTCTCCGCCATCGGCCTTGGCTGCATGAGTCTGTCCCACAGCTACGGCCCGCCACCCCCTCGCGAGCAGGCGGAGCGCGTGCTGCTTGGGGCGCTCGACGCTGGGTACACGTTCTTCGACACCGCCGCGGTCTATGGGGTGGGACACAATGAGCGGCTGGTGGGTGAGGTCTTGAAGCCCCATCGCGACCAGATCGTGCTGGCGTCGAAATGCGGCATGACCCGGGGCGAGGAACGCGAACTTAACGGCTCGCCGGAACGACTGAAGACCACCTGTGATGAAAGCCTGGCCCGACTGGGGGTCGAGGTGATTGATCTCTACTACCTGCACCGCTGGGACAAGCGCGTACCGATCGAGGACAGCGTCGGCGCCCTGGCCGATCTGGTCCAGGCCGGCAAGATCAAGGCCATCGGCCTTTCGGAAGTTGGCGCGGCCACTCTGCGTAAAGCCCATGCCGTCCATCCGATCGCGGCGCTGCAAACCGAATATTCCCCCTGGACGCGGAACCCGGAGATCGCCGTCCTCGACGCCTGCCGGGAACTTGGGGTGACCTTCGTGGCCTTCAGCCCCGTGGCGCGCGGGTTTCTGGCCGGGGGCGCCAGCGATCCTACCCGCTTTGGGCCCGGCGACTTCCGAAGTGGCATGCCACGCTTCCAGGGCGAGGCCCTGGCCGCAAATCTGAAACTGCTGGCGGCCTTCTCGGCTATCGGGCGCGAGGCGGGGTGTACGCCAGCTCAGCTCTGTCTGGCCTGGCTGCTGCAAAAGGATCCGACCTTGGTGCCCATCCCGGGCACTGGCAGCCCCGAGCACATGGCCGAAAACACCGCGGCGGCTGACATCAGCCTTTCGGCCGACATTATGGCCCGGATCGAAGATCTGGTGAACCAGCGCACGGTCGCTGGACCCCGATACTCGCCCGCCATGCAGGCCACGGTCGATACCGAGGATTGGACGGCGTGAGCCGACGCCTGGGTTGAACCCGCCCGCTCAGGTCGCGACTAGGGCGCGGCCGGCCGCCAGCCGCGCGAAGGCGATGGTCAGGGCCTTTCGACGCGCGCCGGCCAGCGTGATGCTCGGCGCATCCCTTATCACGGCGCCGTCGAAAGCGTCGGCGACGATCAGACCCGGCCCGTCGGGCAGGATTTGGCGGGGAAACTCCGGAGAGACCGCGAAAAAAAAGCTGTCACAAAAGGCCAGATACTCGCCCCACTTCTGGTCGGTTCGGAAATCATCGAGTCCCGATTTGACCTCCGCCACCGCAATCTGCCCGCGCGGACCGATCGCCATGATATCGGCCCGGCGGCCGTTAGGCAGGCCCACCTCCAGCAATGGCGCGTAGCCGAGCGCCACGAACAACCGCGCCGCGCCGCGCGTGACGGCGGTGGTGACGGCGGGGCGGCTGAAGATGAGGGTGACCGACTCCATCACCGCATCATGTTCACTCTGTGTTCGCGGTCAACCGCCAGCTTGAGTTGGGTAGATCAGCCGCGACGGGGGATATCCCAGCGCCCCGGCCCGCCCCACGGCCGCCGCGAGGGTGGCGTTGGGCAGCGCCGGCCGCCTGGACAGCAGCCAGACATAGTTTCCGCCGGGCGTACCCATCAGCAGCCAGCTATTGTCGTCGGCGTGGTCGAGAATCCAATAGTCCTGATGGATCAGCCCGCCCAGATAGCTCAGGCGAAAGCGTGTGTTGTCGCCCGGCGCTATGATCCGGGCCTTGGCCATGACGATCTTGACGACGCCCCGGGCCGAGCCGCGATGGCAGGTCTCGATGACCGTGAAACCCGCGTTCCCACGGTCCTGAAAGTCGGTGGTCGGCCCCTGGCAGTCCTTTTGCATGGTGTTGGGGGTGCGGGCGATTTCATACCAGCGGCCCGCGTAGACATCCTTTGAGACCGGCTTCAATGGATTTGGGGCTGAGGTCCTGGCGGACGCCGCGCCAGTGGATGACAAAGCGAGACCTATCAAAAAGCCCATGCTCGGGATCGCGGACCAACGGGCGGTCGATTGAGTATGAGAATCGGGCATGCAACCTCCGGGGGTCTTACCGACTCCCTTTCTGGCGCCCCTCACCTGAACGGTGGGTGAAGAGGACGACAAAGCAAACGCCCCGTCAGTTGAACCGACGAGGCGTCGCGAGTCGAGCCGTGAGTGCGGAAAAACGCTATTCCGCCGCCAGCAAGGTCACTGAGCGCTCACGGAAATTGATGGTCTTCAGATAGGCGATGCCCTCGTCGGCGATGTCGTCGCCCACCATCCGGTCGCCTTCGGCCTTCAGCTCATCCATGTCGACATACATGCCATAGAAGCCGCGAGTGCGGTCGGTGATGACACCGGCGTTGAGCAGCGTCTTGATCAGGACCCGGAAGATATTGGTGGCTTCCTTCATGTCCTCGCGACGGGCCTCGTCGGTGGCCAGTTTCTGAATTTCGGCCAGGACGATGTCGGGGTCCAGGCCGAATTCTTCATACAGGTCGCGCTGTTCGCTGGGCGAGACCAGGTTGAACAGCACACTCTGGAAGCAGTGGGCCGCCCAGTCCTCGACGATGGCGTGCTCTTCGGGCGTCAGCTCAGGCACGGTGCGATCGGCCCAGATCTTGCCGAACTTGTGGTGGAACGCCTCGTCGGTCATCACCAGCTGCATCAGCTTGCGGCCAAGCGGGTCGTTGAGCTTTTGATAGAAGGTGGCGAAGGCGCCCATGGCCAGGCCCTCGACCAGCATCTGCATGCCGATGATCTTCTTGTAGACCTCAGGTGCCGAGATGATCTCGACCAGCAGGTTCTTCAGCACCGCGCTGCATTCCACGGGCCGGCCCCAGCGGGCCTTGATGTATTTGGCGAAGGCGGTGACGTGGCGGGCCTCTTCGCGGGTCTGGTTGGCCGCGTACTCCTGCGCGCCCTGATCGTAGAGCACGTGGCAGAGCGAGGCCGACAGGTTCAGCGCGCCCTGCTCGCCGTGCAGGATCGAGGAAAAGCTGCGCAACAGAGACTTGTTGATGAACTGCGCCCGCAGCGATGGGTCCTTCAGGTGATTGGACACATAGCCGGTCTGAATGGCGATGTTCAGGTCTTCGGGCACGAGCGGTTGATTGAGCATGTCCCAGGGTTCGTCGAAATCGATGTATTTCTTATCGAGCGGGTCCCAGAAGTGATCGTGAGTGGCGCTGATGATCTTGTCGAAGGCGTCGGTGCGGGCGCCATAGCGATCAAGATTCAG
This sequence comes from Caulobacteraceae bacterium, assembly GCA_025359665.1. GTDB lineage: Bacteria > Pseudomonadota > Alphaproteobacteria > Caulobacterales > Caulobacteraceae > Acaudatibacter. Next base: position 5,696 of record JANYFU010000142.1, on the reverse strand, counting down.
CATCGATTCGAAATCGTCGGGCGCCACGGCGTCGTACATGGCGTCCTTGGTGATGTTTCCGTCGGCCACGGCGAAGTCTCCCATCAGGTAGTTTTCAGGAGGGCGAAACTGATCGGCGTTAGCGGGCGAGTCAACTAAAAATGACGGGGGCGTCACGAATTTCCGGCCGTGGCGGGCAAGGGGCTCGCCAAGCTGCTCTCGCCATGGCGCGCGCAACGCCTTAGGAATCGGCGGATGACTGAACCGTTCAGCGAAAAACTCACCCTGATCCTCAAGGTGCTGTCCATGAGCCGCGCGCGGCTGGCGGCGGAACTGGGGTTGAACAAGTCGGTGGTGGCGCGCTGGGCCTCGGGGGCGACCGTTCCCTCCGGACACAACCTCGCCCAGCTCAGCACCCTGATGGCCAGGACTATTCCGGGATTTACGGCGCTCGACTGGGACCGGGATTTGGCAAGCCTGGCCGGGCTGCTGGGGGTCGGCGTCGTCCAGCCCGCGGCAGTCGCCGAGCGAGGCCTCATCCTGCCGTTCCTCGACCAGATCATCTCAACCACGGCCCTGCGCAGCGCGGCGTACGAAGGCTTCTATCGTTCAACAAGACCCTACGCCGGCTATCCAGGACTATTCATGCATGACCATTGCCTGGTGCGGATGGGCGCGGATGGGCTGCTGCGGTTCCGGATGGCGACCGGCGGCGTAATCGTCGACGGCTGGATTCTACTGGTACAGGATCAGCTCTATGTGATCGGTACCGAATTCACCGGAGGAACGCTCGCCTTTGCCATCTTGCACGGCGTGAACGGCGTGAAGTGTGAGGTCCTGGACGGCATCACCCTGTCCTCCAATCTGGACATGGGCCGAACACCGGCGGCGACCCCGATCGTATTTCACCGGATCGGCGAGTTGACCCCCGATCCCGCGGCGGATGATGTATATCTATTCGAACTCGCGGCGCCCAATCCCATCGCGCTGGAAGGTTCGCTTCCCGAAGATCTCCGAGCGCATCTGGCGCGAGACGTCGGTCCCTCCCAGATCCCCCTCGGCGGCGATTGGGTGCTCCGCCTGCCGCTCTCAAGGGCCTTCAGCCGTGGGCCGGCCCCACGGTTGCCCTGAAAATTGGAACATTGCGGGCCGGAATAGGGAAGGAACAAAAACATGGCTGACTGGCTGACCCGAACTCTGTTGTCCGCCGCCGGCGCGGTGATCAACGGATGGTCCTGGCTGTCGGGCGAGGCGAGCGCCACGGTGGTCAACCAGATCGTCGGGTCCACGCGGAACCGACCGCACCCCTGGAGCACGCTTTCGGACTATACCAGCTGGGACAGCCTGACCGATCGTACCTTTTTCGCTCGCCACCTGCCGGCGGCGACGGCGCCACGAATGCCGCCGGTGGAACAGGTTCAGGTGATGTTCAGGCGTCCACCGGGCGGGCAACGCACCTCCAGCAAATCCACCTGCCTGTTTCCCGCCTTCGCCCAATACCTCACCGACGGCTTCATCCGCACCAATCCGGTTGATCCAAGACGGACCACCACCAACCACGAGATCGACCTGTGCACCCTCTATGGGCGAAACCGTACCCAGACCCTGGCCCTGCGCCTGCTGAGTCAGGACGACGGCCGCCGGGGGCGATTGAAGAGCCAGATGATCGCCGACGAGGAGTTTCCGCCCTTTCTCTACCCGAACGGCGACAGGATCGCCGATCCCCAGTTCGACGCCCTCGATCCGACCCTGTTCTCACATGCCCAGACCACGCCGCCACAGGCCCCCTATCCGCCGGCGACCATGACGCCGGAGAAACTGGCCACCATCTTCGCGGTAGGCGGTGATCGTGTGAATTCGACGCCGTTCAGCGCCATGGTCAACACCCTGCTGATGCGCGAACACAACCGCATCGCCCGGCAGCTTGAAATCCAGAATCCCGGCTGGGACGACGAACGGCTGTTTCAAACCACGCGAAACATCATGATTCCGATTTTCATCAAGATCGTGGTCGAGGACTATATCAACCACATCACCCCCATGCCGTTCAGCCTGCACGCCGATCCTGCGGTGGCCTGGACCGCCAACTGGAACCGGCCCAACTGGATCGCCGCCGAGTTCAGCCTGCTGTATCGCTGGCATTCCCTGATGCCCGACACCATCATCTGGACCGACGCACAAATCGCACTGGCCGATTTCACCACGGATAACCGGCCTCTGTTGCGGACGGGCCTCGACGCGGCGTTCTCGGCCGCCGCCCGTCAACCGGCCGGTGAACTTGGCGCGCAAAATACCGGCGACTCTCTGTTGCCGGTGGAAATCTTCGCGGTGTCTCAGGCTCGGCTCAATCGGCTGGACACCTATAATCACTATCGCGTGCAGTTCGGCATGCCAGCGGCTCGGTCGTTCGCCGATATCACCCACAACCCGGATGTCGCCAATCTGCTGGAGAGCCTCTACGAGACCCCGGACAATGTGGAATTCTACCCCGGCCTGTTCGCCGAGGACCGGGTTCAGGATAGTCCGCTGCCAGGCCTGATGATGCGGATGGTGGCCGTGGATGCTTTCAGCCAGGCGCTCACCAACCCGTTGTTGTCGGAGCACGTGTTCAACGCCAGCACCTTTACCACCTGGGGTCTCAACCTGATCGGCGCGACCCATTCCGTCGCCGATCTTGTGGCGCGCAACGTGCCGCGGCGTGGTGAAACGCCGATCGTCATGACCCAGCCGACCTGGAGCTACGTGAACACGCCATGACCAGCATCGATTCCCACCGCCTGGACCGGGCCGTTCAGTCCATTCCTCGCGCCTATGGCGGCCCCGGAGGCGCGCTCGCGGTGATCAAGGATGGCGAGGTGCTGATCCGCCACGCCTGGGGGTTCGCCAACGCCGAGCGGCGCATCGCGTTCACGCCGCGCACGCTGTTTCGGATGTGTTCGATCACCAAGCAGTTCACCTGCGGCGTGGCGCTTGACGCATTTCCGGATCTTTCGGTCCTGGACGGCGACATCCGCCATCGCTTGCCCTTGTTGCAAGGACCGGCGCCCAGCGCGGCGCACCTGTGCCACAACCAATCGGGTCTGCGCGACTATTGGGCTGTGGCGATGCTTGCGGGTTCACCCGCCGAGGCGCCCTTCGGCGACCATGAGGCCCGCAGGCTGATCGCCGACACCCGATCCCTGCACTTCACGCCGGGAAGCCGGTTCTCCTACGTGAACCAGAACTTCCGGCTGCTGTCGGATATCGTCCAGGACCGATTGGACATCTGTTTCTCGGATTTGCTTCGCCGCCGGATTTTCGAGCCGGCGGGCATGGAGACCGCCTTCCTGGCCGCCGACACCCGCGCCATGCCCGATGGAACCGAGGGCTATGAGGGATCCCAGGCCGGCGGTTTCCGGGCCGCCGAGAATAACATCCTGTGGACGGGCGACGCCGGACTGGGGGCCAGCCTCGACGACATGATCGCCTGGGAACGCCATATCGACGCCACCCGCGATGACCCCGACTCGTTATACGGTCGCCTGTCAGAGCCGGTCGCCTTTGCCGATGGCAATATCGCCGGCTATGGTTTCGGACTTGGCCGGTCGACGGCTTTCGGACGGGCGGGGACCGGCCACGGTGGCGCGCTGCGCGGTTGGCGCAGCCATCGCCTGCACATTCCAGCTGAACGGCTGTCGGTGGTGGTGATGTTCAATCACCTGTCCAACGCCGGCGGAGCGGCCGCGGAACTGCTGGCGGCCGCGCTTGGCGAGACGCCGCCAAAGCCCGACACCGCCATAGCTTCACCGAGCTGGACCGGCGCCTATCTGGAGCCCGAAACCGGGCTGTCCGCGCGTATCGACACGCCTACGCCAGGCTTGGTGCGACTGCGGTTCGGGCATTCGGCGGAGATCCTTGATCTGAAGCCTGACGGTTCGGCGGGGGGCGACGGCGCGCCGCGATTGAGCTGGGGGGAAGCCGAACTGTCGATGGAGCGCCCCGGCGACAACTTCGCCACGCGATTCGCGCCGCTTGCCGCGCCGACAGGCTCCGACGGTGTGGCCGGTCGCTATCGCTGCGACGAACTGAATGCCGAGGTAACCGTGACCGACGCCGGCGGCGCGCTCTACGGCGCCTTCTCGGGCTTTCTCGGCCAGGGTCGGATGGAGTTGCTCGATCCTGTGGGAGCCGACGTCTGGGCCCTCCCCTGCCCACGCGCCCTCGACCACACCCCGCCCGGCGACTGGACCCTGGCCTTCCGCCGCGAGGCCAGCGGCGGTGTGACCGGCGTCACCGTGGGCTGCTGGCTGGCCAGAGGGCTGAACTACGATCGGGTCGCCTAGCCTCCCCGCGCGTCTCGCTTGGCCAGCACCCTCAGCCGCAGGGCGTTGAACTTGATGAAGCCGCCGGCGTCATGGTGATCATAGGCGGTCTGGCCTTCCTCGAAGGTCACCAGATCCTGATCATACAGGGAATAGGGGCTGGAGCGGCCGATGATGCTCACATTGCCCTTGTAGAGCTTGATCCGCACCCGGCCGGTGACCTTGGCCTGCGAATGGTCGATGGCCGCTTGCAGCATCTCGCGCTCAGGCGAGAACCAGAAGCCATTGTAAACCAGCTCGGCGTATTTCGGCATCAACTCGTCCTTGAGGTGCATGGCGCCCCGGTCGAGGGTGATCGATTCGATGCCCCGGTGGGCCGCGAGCAGGATCGTGCCGCCTGGCGTCTCATAGACCCCGCGCGATTTCATGCCGACGTAACGGTTTTCCACCAGATCGAGGCGCCCGACACCGTTGTCGTGGCCTAGCTGGTTCAGCCTGGTCAGCAGATCGGCTGGCGAGAGGGCCTCGCCGTCGATGGCTGTCGGATCGCCGCGCTCGAAATCCATCGTGAACACAGTGGGTTTGTCGGGCGCGTCCTCCGGCGAGATGGTGCGCATATGGACGAACTCCGGCGCCTCCACGTCGGGGTCTTCCAGAACCTTGCCCTCGGACGACGAGTGCAGCAGGTTGGCGTCGACGCTGAACGGCGCCTCGCCGCGCTTGTCCTTGGCGATCGGGATCTGATGGGCCTCGGCAAAGGCCAGCAAAGCCTCACGGCTCTTGAAGTCCCACTCCCGCCAGGGGGCGATCACCCGGATGTCCGGCTCCAGCGCATAGTAGGCCACCTCGTAGCGGACCTGATCGTTGCCCTTGCCGGTCGAGCCATGGGAGACCGCGTCAGCCCCCACCTTGCGGGCGATATCGATCTGGGTCTTGGCGATCAGTGGCCGGGCGATCGAGGTGCCCAGCAGATACTGGCCCTCATAGACGGCGTTGGCCCGGAACATCGGAAATACATAGTCGCGCACGAAGGTCTCGCGCAGGTCCTCAATGAAGATGTTCTCTGGCTTGACGCCCAGCAGCAGGGCCTTGTCCCGGGCCGGACCCAGTTCCTCGCCCTGGCCAAGATCAGCAGTGAAAGTCACCACCTCGCAACCGTGGGTCTGCTCCAGCCATTTGAGGATAATCGATGTGTCGAGGCCGCCGCTATAGGCGAGAACGACCTTTTTGGGGGCGGGTTGAACGGACATGTGGGTTCTCGGGCGTCAGGGAGGAGGGCGCTTTAGATTAAGCCGCTCGCACCTTCAACCGCGCGCCGCCCACCAAGGCGACAACCTCGATCCGAGCGCCGATGGCTACGGGGTCGGCGCCGTCCAGTTCGGCCGACCATTCCTTGCCGTCCACGAACACCCGGCC
>JANYFU010000081.1 GCA_025359665.1 Caulobacteraceae bacterium | reverse complement strand
TGTCCGGGCTCGCCGCCACCGCCTATACCGGCCTGCTGCACGATGGCGGCGAGCCCGGAGCCCGCGGTGGCTTCTCGGCCTATGTGCCCGAGGACTACGACCCCTCCCGCCGCTGGCCCGTGGTCATGGCGCTGCATGGCGGCTCCGGGAATGGCAGGGGCTTTTTGTGGAGCTGGCTGCGCGCCGCGCGTGGCCACGGGGCGATCCTGATCGCGCCGACCGCGCTGGGCGACACCTGGGCGCTGATGGGTCCCGATCCCGACAGCCCGAACCTGGCCAGGATGCTGGACATGGCGCGCGAACTCTGGACGATCGACGAGGATCGCCAGCTGCTGACCGGCATGAGCGACGGCGGAACCTTCACCCTGGTCAGCGGCCTGGAGCCGGCCTCGCCCTTCACCCACCTGGCCCCGGCCGCCACCGGCTTTCCGCCGTTCCTGGTCCAGGCGGCCGACCCTGACCGCCTCCGGAATCTGCCGATCCACCTCACCCACGGCGCCCTGGACTGGATGTTCCCGGTCGACACCGCCCGCCAGACTGGCAAGGCATTGGCCGACGCGGGGGCGAATGTCGTCTGGCGCGAGATCGAAGACCTCGCCCATGTCTATCCGTCGGAAATCAACGGCGAGATCCTGGACTGGATGGGGCGAACGCCCCGGGCGAGCGATCGCCCCAATCCTTGATTCGCAAGGAGCTTTGGCGAAATTGGCTACAAGGGCGAACCGCCGGCGGGCGGTCCGACAGTAGATCAGACTATGCGCGGCTTATAGGCAATCCGGGCGGAGGCCGGTCAGAGTGATAGGGTCTCACTTGGCGAGCTCGCGAGCGTTCTAGGTGTTTGGTCCCGGGTTTTGATGGTGCAGTCTTTTCCGCGGAGTGGAAGGAAGCGCTATGAGCCAGATATTGCACGGAAGCGCCCGCACGACTGAGGCAGACCGTCGAGCGATACAGCATAGTCAAGAAAGCCTGAGGGTTCTGCCCCGGCGTCCTGGTTTTTACACACCCTCGGCCGAACATTGCCTGCCACCGCCGGCCCGACTCAGGGCTTTGGCTCGGAGAGCCACTTGCCGGACATATCCAGACGCCGCTCGGAGTCGATGGCTTCGTTGATCAGCGCGAGGCGACTATAGCCGTTGAGGTTCAGCAGCGTCAGCGCCTCCACGAACCGCGCGTAGGCCAGTTTTTGGTCCGCCCTGACATAGACCAACTCATCCGTGGGATGCGTCGAACGCAGGTCGGCCGCGATGTCTGTCGCAAGGCTGTCGGCAGTCGACTTTTTCATTCTCGCGTCCATGGAGACGAAAATCGAACCATCGCCAGCAAAAGAGACGATCGTCGGCCCTTTGGGCTCCGGCGGGCAAATCACCTGGCCATCCCAGGTTCGCATACAGAGAAGTGGTGGAGGAGGCATGCGAGGACCCGTGTTCATCTGGAGCCTGGCGTCGTCGTCGTGCGGCAAGCGCCCGCTGGCGGTCGGGGAAGCGAGGCGAAGGCCGCGGACATCGCATCCCGCCAGCCAGTTCGCGGCGCGCAGGAAAACCCCATATGACGCCCCGGCATCGGTTTGAATCCTGACTTCAGTGGAACTCGGCGCCAGATTGCCGAGGCTGGCGCAAGGGGTTTTCCGAATCTTTTCGGCGGTCGTCACCTTGCTCCGCGCTGTGTCGTCCACGATGGTAATCCGGCCGTTAGCCAGGATCGTGAGGCTTGCGGACTGTCCGTTCCCGCCACGGGCCGGCCCCGTCAAAGTCAGCGCCACGGCGAAGCACAGGCTGCTTCCGAGTATTTGTTTCACGCATCCCTCCTGAACATGCCATCTGCCCTGGCTAGCGATTTTTCCCGAATCTAAAGCCGTTCGCCATCCGGGACAGTGGCAGAGAATTAGTCCGTCGTCCCAGCTTACCGATTCTCTGCAGCGCGAGCGCCGGACTTCAAATGTCGGATTTTGACCACCGGAAGGGGAGGTATGGCTCAGGCTAGCACGATTTCCAGATAAACGCTGTCGACCCACTCATCGCCGACCTTCATCACGGCCTTGGCCTCTCCCACCTGGACGAAACCCATCCGGCGCAGAAGCCCCAGACAAGCGCTGTTCCGCGGATCGACGTCGGCCCGGATCGACGTCACCCCCCGCGCCCGGGCGCGGGCGATCACCAGCCCGACAGCCTCCCGGGCCAGGCCGCGTCCCCAATATTCGGGCGCCAGGATGAAGCCGATCTCCCGATTGTCCCACAGCCCCGCCTTGCCGATCACCCGGCCCTCGAACACGATCACCTGATCGTCGCCCCGGCCCTCCGACGTAGCGGCGATGGTGGCCCGCACGAACGCGCGAGTATCCTCCAGGCTCGCGTGCGGCGGCGTGGACCAGAAGCGCATCGCCTCGGGGTCGGCGAAAATCGGATGCAGCGCCTCGGCGTCCGCGTTCCGGAACGGGCGGAGCGTGACGCTGTCAACGCCTCTTCCACCGCCCTTCATTCGACAAAGCCGCCGCGTTCGGCGATGGCCGCAATATCGCGTGCGCCATGGAATTTCACGCGCAGACCAGGAGCGAGATGGTCGCGCGCGGGTCCAGACAGCGGAAAGGTCAGGAGCTGGTCCAAATCCGTCCTGATCGAGTCCACGAAGCGTGTCGCGGTCCGCTTCGGTTAGGCGGAGGGCGAGCGTGCCGCT
>JANYFU010000050.1 GCA_025359665.1 Caulobacteraceae bacterium | reverse complement strand
CGCATCGGCACGTTGAAACTCGGGGTCCACAAATCCGCCGGACGACGAAACTTACCGTTCCAGCTGTGGGTATATTCGTGGGCCAGAAGATCACGGCCAGCGGGCGAACTGTCCCAATCGTTGAAGTATTTCGGATCGACGCCGTTTTCGCTGGACTGGTGATGCTCGACACCAATGCCGCCGAGCTTGTCGCTCAGCGAGAACAGGAAGTCGTAGTGGCCGTAGTGATGCGAACCGAAGAGCCGGTAGGATTGCTGGACCAGAGCCCGGTGCGCGGCGATCTGATCGGGCCGGACGATCAGGTTTTCGGGTCGATCGGCGATCACATCCAGGGAAACGCGGACCGGGCCGCCCGGATCGAGATCGATGCTCTTGAAGTTGCGGCCGGCGATCAGGGGCGAGTCCACCAGGGTTTCGAAACTGGTGGCCTGGAACCGGGTGATAGGACCGGACACGGAGGCAATCTCCAACGCCGAGGCCTGAGTAAACCCGTCGGGCAGCTTCACGCTGGCCTCCACCTGGACCTGCCGGGAGAAATAACCGGCCGGGTAAAGCGCCACGGTGTTCCATTCCAGGCTCAACATGTCCGGCGTCATCATCACCCGGCCCTCGCGGGTGGAGACCGGCGAGAGAAACTGGAAATCGAGGTCGAGGCTCGAGACGCCGGCCGGGACATCCAGGTGGAAGGCGTAGACGTCAACCGGATCGCGCTTCCAGGCGATCGGCTTGCCGGCGGCGGTGATCATCAGCCCCGCCAGCTTGTCGATCGGCCCGGTCGGCGAATGATTGCCCGGCAGCCATTTCGGGTAGAGCAGGGTCAGGGGACCGGCGTCCGAAACGGGCAGGGTCTCGTGGACCGCGAAGATGGCATGCGGCAGGTCGGTGGCGTCCACCGCCAGCCGCAGGATGCCGGGATAGGGAAGATCGTGGGGCTCCGCGATGGGCCGCGCGGGTGGCGCTGGCTGGGGCTGGTCGGGCGGCGTCTGGGCCCCGGCGACACTCCAGGCAAGCACCCATGGGCCGACGCCCAACACACCAAGCTTCATGGACGACGCCCCCGTAACCTCAGAATCACTAGCCCCGCGCGGGGTCGCTCAAGGCCTTTCGGGCCTGTTCCCAATACTGGGCGCCGGTGATCAAGGTGACAAGAGCCGCGATCCACAGCAGCACGTGGCCGGCGGTGGTGGCCGCGCCAAGGATGGCGGGATCATCGGGCAGGGAAAACGCCGCCCAGCAGGCGACCAACAGTTCCGCTCCCAGGGCGGTCAGCTGCAGGGTGGTCTTCCATTTGGCGAGAAGAGTGACTGGCAGCGATATTCCCTTGCCGGCCGCCACTTCGCGCAGGGCGCTGACGGTGAATTCGCGAAACAGGATCAGCGCGGCCGGAATGGCCACCGCCGCGTTGGGTCCCAGCGAGAGCAGGCCCAGCACCGCGCCGCAGACCAGCACCTTGTCGGCGATCGGGTCGAGGATAGCCCCCCAGATGGTTTCCGCGTGCAGGCTGCGGGCCAGCCATCCGTCGATGAAATCGGTCAAGGCCGCGACCACGAAGGCCCAGAACGCCCACCGCTCCAGCGAGAACTGCGTCTCGGGCGTCAGGCGGTCGCTGAGCAGGGCGGCCCCGGCCAGGGCGAAGAAGGTGAACAAAGCCAGGGCCAGGCGAAGACCGGTGATCAGGTTGGGAATGCGGTTCATGACCAAGCCTAACGCGCGACGGGCGATTCTGTCGCGGAAAGCGATGGATGAATTGGATTTTGCTCTCTCTTCCCCTTCTGGGGGAAGTCCCGGCGAAGCCGGGGATGGGGGCTCCAGCCTGGCCAGATCTCCGCGGCTTCGGCCCCCTCCACCACCTTCGGTGGCCCCCCTCCCCCAGAAGGGGAGGAGAATAGGGGAGGAGAGGATTTCAGCCCTTTCGGAAGAAATCGTGGATGCGCTGGGCCAGAGGCTCGCTGACACCCTCGACCTTGGCCAGGTCCTGGACCGAGGCGCGGGACACGCCGCGGGCCGAGCCGAAGGCGTGCAGCAACGCCTTCTTGCGGGCCGGGCCAACGCCGTCGATCTCATCCAACGGGTTCTTCAGCATCTCCGCCGAGCGCTTGGCGCGGTGCGTGCCGATGGCGAAGCGGTGGGCCTCATCGCGCAGGCGCTGGAGGTAATAGAGCACCGGGCTCTTGGGCTCGAGCATGAACGGCGTCTTGCCGGGCAGGAAGAACCGCTCAAGGCCGGCGTCGCGGTCAGGCCCCTTGGCCACGCCTACCAGAGGCACATCATCTACGCCCAGGTCGGCCATCACCGCCTCGGCCTCGGCCAGCTGGCCGGCCCCGCCATCCAGCAGCAGCAGATCGGGCCGGGGCGGATTTTCGCCGGCCTCCTCCTCCTTGGCCAGGCGCGCGAAGCGGCGGCGCAGGACCTCGCGCATCATGCCGTAGTCGTCGCCCGGGGTCAGCTCCGTACCCTTGATGTTGAACTTGCGGTACTGGTTCTTCTGGAACCCATCCGGCCCGGCCACGATCATGCCGCCAACGGCGTTGGTCCCCATGATGTGGGAGTTGTCATAGACCTCGATACGCTCGGGCGGGGCGTCCAGGCCGAAGGTCTCGCCGACCGCGACCAGCAGCTTGGTCTGGGCCGAGCCCTCGGCCATCTTGCGGCCCAGGGCCTCGCGGGCGTTGGTCAGGGCGTTGTCGACCAGATCGCGCTTCTCGCCGCGCTGGGGGCGGGAAATCTCGACCTTGCGGCCCGACTTCAGGGAGAAGGCTTCCTTGAGCAACTCGCTCTCGGCGGGCTCGTGGCTGACCAGCATCAGCTTGGGTATCGGCTTGTCGTCATAGAACTGGCCGATGAAGGCGGCCATGATCTCGGCATCGACGTCCGATCGGTCGACCCGGGGAAAATAGGCGCGGTTGCCCCAGTTCTGGCCGGCCCGGAAGAAGAACACCTGGACGCAGGCCTGGCCGCCCTCGGCGCTCAGGGCGAAGACGTCGGCCTCGTCCACGGTTTCGGGGTTGATCTGGGTCTCCTGGGCCACCGAGGCCAGGGCGCGGATGCGGTCGCGCAGGCGCGCGGCGCTTTCGAATTCCAGATCGTCGGCGGCGGCCTGCATCTGGTCGCTCATGGTCGCCATCACCGCCCGACTCTTGCCGCGCAGGAACGCCTCGGCCTGATCGACCAGGGCGCCGTAGTCCTCCAGCGAGACCAGGCCGACGCAAGGGGCGGCGCAACGGCGAATCTGATGCAGCATGCAAGGCCGGGTGCGGCTCTCATAGACGCTGTCGGAACAGGACCGCAGCAGGAAGGCCTTCTGCAGGGTGTTGAGGGTGCGGGTCACCGCCCAGGCGCTGGCGAACGGGCCAAAATAGTCGCCCTTGATCGAATGGGCGCCGCGGTGCTTGCGCAATTGGGCGGCCGGGTGCTCGCGGCGGATGACGATCTCGGGGAAGCTCTTGTCGTCGCGCAGCAGTACGTTGAACCGGGGCTTGAGCTGCTTGATCAGATTGATCTCGAGCAGCAGGGCGTCGGTCTCGGTGCGGGTGGTGGTGAATTCCATCGACCGAGTCAGATCGACCATCAGGGCGATGCGATTGGTGTGGAAGCGCCCCTGCGCATACTGGATCACCCGCTTCTTCAGCGAGCGGGCCTTGCCGACATATAGCGACTCGCCACCCTCGCCGAACATCCGGTAGACGCCGGGCGTGTCGGGCAGGCGCGTGACCAGATCCTTGATGAGGTCGGCGCCGGTCAGGGGTGTGGAATCGGCCAAGGTCGCGTCGTCGGACATG
>JANYFU010000521.1 GCA_025359665.1 Caulobacteraceae bacterium | reverse complement strand
CCAGTGCCGGTCTGATACAGGCCAGGGCTCGCCAGGAAGTTCGCCGCTCCAGTCACCGTGAACGTGCCCGAACCCGACAGCACGCTGTTGTTGCTCTGGCTGAAACTCGCCGCCGTGCCTGAGCCGCCTAGGGTCAGGGAGCCCCCAGCCATGACCAGGCCGCCGCCGAAGCTGGCCGCCGAGTTGATCGTCAGCGAACCACCGGTGAGATTGACCGCAGCGCTGGTCGAGAAGTTTCCGCCCGTCAGCGTAATTGTCACCGAGCCATTGGTCACACCGATCGACGCGGCCGTGGTCAGGCTCGTGCCGGTCAGGGCCAAGGCTCCACCGAGATTGATCGTTGCTCCCGGAGCCAGCGAAAGCGCTGAGAGATTGAGCGCCCCGCCGCCGAATAGGTCGAGGGTCGCTCCCGAAGCCACTGAGACGGAACCGGCGCCACTGTTGGTGAAGGCGCCATCGATCTCCAGGGTTCCGGTCTGGACGAGCAGCGAGCCGGTGTTGGCGAAGCTGGTCTGGATGTCGGTGACACCTGTCGTGACGGTCTTCTCGAAGGTTCCGGCGTTGGTGACGGTGTTGGAGCCCAGGTAACTATAGATCCCCTGATCCGACTGAACGTTGAACGTCGCTCCGGCGTCGTTCCGGATCGTGCCGCCACCCAGGCTGTAGCCGAGAGCGAAGCTCCCGCCGGTCCAGTTGAAGGTGCCCTGGTTCTCCAGGACACGTCCGCCGTTGAGGTTGAACTGATAGGGGTATCCATAAGCGGCCGGATAGTTGTTGCCGCTGAACGTGGAGACGCCTTGAAGCAGGGTGGCGCCAGTGCCGGTCTGATACAGGCCAGGGCTCGCCAGGAAGTTCGCCGCTCCAGTCACCGTGAACGTGCCCGAACCCGACAGCACGCTGTTGTTGCTCTGGCTGAAACTCGCCGCCGTGTTGCTTCCAGTCAGGTTCAGCGTCCCGCCACCAAGGGTAATCGCTCCTCCCGCAAGAATCGCCGAAACAACCGCACCAGCATCGACTTGCAAAATACCTGTTATAGTCGTCGCGCTATCGCTCGCGCCGGAAGTAACTTCGAGGTAGCCGTCGACCGAGCCCCCGTTGAGCACACCGCCTACGTCGATGTAGGCCGATCCACCATTCTTCACTGAGACAGCAGTCTCCACACCGTAGACGTCTTCCCGTCCGCCGCTGGAAATGACCGATCCAGAACCGTTTGCGCCGGTAAGTAGCGTTTCCTGTCCACCGCCCGTGACCGTTGTCCCGCTGGCGTTACCGCCGCTGTCGACCAAGACGAGGCCCCCGTCATTGCTCGCTAGCGCTAGCCCGCCGCTGAGAACATGGATCTCATCGCTGAGGCCGATCGTCAGCCCACTGCTCGTCACGCCCGAGGAAACCACGATGATCGTGTTCCCGCCCTGCGAAAGTGAATTCACCTCCGCGGCGGACAGGGCACGGTTGTAGATGACAACGTCTTCCAATAGGCCGGGAAAAGGCGAACCCCCATCCGCAAAACCGAACTGCAGCGGCGCGTTTGGTACGGGAAATGCGCCCCCGAAATTCGCGGAGCCGATGTTGTTTCCATTTAGATAGAACTCGTAGTCACCAGCAGTTTGCGTGACCGTGAATTGATTCCAACCCGATGGAATAGGCGCCATGTTAGCGTTCAGGAACGCGAAAGAAGATCCATTTAGATGGAGTTCGAAGACATTGGGCGACGCGTAGTTATAAAATATGACCCATTTTGAAGTGCTCCCCGGCCCCTCGTCTTGCCCGACGATGTCCCAGGGACCGCTACCTTTTCCGTTGAAGTTGAATCGAAACCCCACCGAAAAGCCAGCGCCAAGGTTTGCATAGGCACCGTTGTTCGGGATGGTCACACTACCGGTCGAGAGGTCGAATGCCTGACCGTCAACGCCAGGCGCGAAGGTTCCGTTGAAGACGCCGTTGTTCCCCGTCGTCGAGGAGTCGTTGGCGTTACCGTTGCCGGTCCACTCGCCGATCAGCCCATTTGTTGGGATCGCGTTGAGCGTTCTGGGGCCGGCCGGCAGTGCGTATAACCAGCCGTCGAACAGCCCGATTGCCGATCCGCCGTTTGGTACGACGGAAGCGTCAGCCGCAAGCAGCGTCAGCCCACTGCTGGTCACACCCGAAGAGACGACATAGACGGTCATAGCCGGTGGTCCTTAAGTTTTGGGGCTAGGTGACTCCGTACGCGTTACTGAACTCGAAGCTTTTGCGGCGCCCAGCGCCCGGTCGACCACGCCATTCACATGGTGCCCGGTGATCAGCTTGGTGCATTCGAACTGGCGCGGCGTGTTCTGGTGGCGGGGGCACCACATGAAATCGGTGTGGGCGAACCTTTCCTTGGGATCGTTCCAGCAGCTGTTGCAGGCGTGCCAGTTGATCACCCGATAGGGCGTCGCGAACTCATTGGTCGGATGGGTGAAGCCGCTGATCAGCACCGTTGGCGTGCCGACCCCCCAGGCCAGCCAGGCCAGCCCGCTGGAAAGCCCGACGAACGCGTCGGCGTGCTGCAGCCACCGTGCCCGTTCGGCCAGCGGCCGGTCGCCGGTCTCGTCCTCGCTGCCGTGGGGAATGTGGGTATAGAGCAGGCCCGAACCGTGCACCGGCTTCTGGTCGATGCAGATCACCCGGTAGCCTTTGCCCTTCAGGTGGGCCACCACCTCGTGCCAGCCGGTGGGGTTGTTCCACATCTTGCAGCCGCTGGAGCTCTGCACGGCGATGCAGACATAGGGCTCGGGGATCGGCCGGCTGTCGTCGTCGATGGCGATGTGGGGCGGGGTGTCGGCCGGATCGACGCCGAGGATATAGCCGGCGGTGTGGTGCAGGCCGACCTGGCGGAAGTCGGTGGGCTGCCAGACGCAATCCTTGTCGTCGAAGAACAGGCCCATCGAATAGGTGGCGTAGACGCTGTCGACCAGCTTGCGCTCGATCATCTCCTCATGGGTGACGAAGGCGATCTCGGGATAGGCGTCCTGGAGCAGCGGGATGATCAGGTCCGAGAGCGCGCAGGTCAGGCGGCAGCCGTGAGCCAGGCGGAACTTCTCTGCATAAGGAAACCACGCCAGGATGTCGCCCAGCGTGCCGATCGGAAACTGGACCAGCACTTCGCGGTCCTTGCAGTCGTAGTCGTGATCGAGAATCGGGGTCTCGCCATCCCAGACTTCCACCTTGAAGCGCACGTAGAAGCGCTTCGAGCTGGTGACGAAGGCTCCGTGGTTCTCGCTCTCGAACAGGATATTGCCCGTGTCGAGGTCGCGCAGGCGCACCCGCCACCCGGCCTCGGACTCGGCGCGCTGCGGCAGCACCACCCGCGCGCCCTGGTTGAAGTCGTAGCGGATGCCCAAGGGGCCAACCTGCGTTGGGATCGCTGATGGAGGCGGATAGGCCGGTTTGATCGCTGGAGTGGCCGCACCGCTGGACGAAGACTCAGTGTCGGCTGAAGCCAGCGGGGCGTCCGGCTCGACCAGCGAGAGGATTGGCGAGGTCATTCCGCCGACGCCGCCAGTCCATCGCGCCGTCGGGCTTCGATCCGAAACACATGACTAGAGGACGCTACAGACATCAGCCCCTCCCTGTTTTCAGAAGGGACCTCGATGCCCCAATTACTGGGAGCATAGCCCCAACTTGACCGCCCGTCGATGCTGGTAAGGAACTGTCAGCACGGGCAAAGGTCAACTTCTGTCAATATTCGTGGTCATGATCCTGGACTCGACTATTGGCGAACGTACTGTCAGCTTCAGCGCCCCTGTCGCCGGGGCCGCCGCGCGCGACAGGTCGATCAGATTTTCCTCGCCTGAACATTAAGGGCGTCAAGACGTTTTTGCGAGCTTGGCGGAAGGGAATATCTTGCAAATTCCGGATTATCCGGATATCCAGGTCGAATTGGAGATGGAAATGCTCGAAGCGCCCGCGACCGAATTCACCAAACGTTTCGCACGCTATCGCGAGGCGGCCCACCGGGCGCCCGTGGCGGTGACCCATCATGGGCGGATAACCGAGGTGCTGATCTCCAAGGCCGATTTTGATGACTACATGCGCTTGAAAAGTTTGGCGACCCGAGCGCTTTGGGCGCACGAACTCTCCGCCGAGACGCTGCAAGCTCTGGCGGATGCTCGCGTTGATCCCCGGCACGATCTTCTTGACGGCCTGCTCGACGAGTAGGGGCCATGGCCCTTCCCGTGCCGGAGGTCGGCCTTGTCGTGCATTTCAACTATCTTTGGCGACGGGAGCGTGATCGTGGCGTCGATAACGCGCGCTATCCACGTCCTTGCGCGATCGTCGTGGCGACGCGCCGAACGGCGGACGGCGCGCTGCTAGTCGCGGTTGCGCCGATCACCCACGCCGAGCCCGGTGGCGGCGATTCGGCTCTCGAAATCCCCCTCCCAATCAAACGTCACCTGGGCCTGGACGAATTGCCATCTTGGGTGATCGTGGACGAACTCAACGAATTTGTCTGGCCCGGCCATGATCTGCAGCCTAACGCCAAGGGTGAGATCGCCTATGGCGTCCTGCCAAACCGCTTCTATCAACGCATTCGCCAAGCCGTTCTGGAAGCGGCCCGCACCGGGGAACTTGGC
>JANYFU010000514.1 GCA_025359665.1 Caulobacteraceae bacterium | reverse complement strand
CTCGAGCGGCGGTGAGCCTCTGGGCGGTGTGCGAACCGACGGGCGGGTTGCACAGCGTAGCAGGCTGCGATCTTATGCGCTTGGTTGGCGCCGGGACCGTCGACGATAGAGGGGCATTCGATGACACGAAAGATGAGCGCGCCCGAGGCGCTGCAAGCGCAGCTCCGGAGCGTACCCGCCAGCGTCGCGCCAGGCGGCGGCCTGATGCCGCTTCTGCTGCGGGCCGCGCAAGATGTCGGGACGCCACAACGCGCCAGCGTGATTCTGGGACTGCTGGACCAGGCAATGTTTTCGGGAGTGGCCGCGCCGCCGCAATCGGTGACGTTTCCCGCCGACCATCTCTTTCATCTCGCGAACAGCGACGAATGGTACTGGCTCTCCGCCAATCTTGTGGATGAAGACAACAACCAGTTCGCTTTCGTCATCTCGTTCGAGGCCCTTCGCACCGTCGGCCAAGACGTTCAGGCGCAGGCCGGCTGGACCGACGAGGAGTGCCATCTGCTTTCCACCGTGGCGACCGTCGCGGTGGCTCCGCCGGGAGGCGGCGGCTCCACCCTCTATCGCCGCGGCCCGAACATCAACTGGAGTGTCCTCACGCCGGGCTCCGTGGGTTTCCCTTCGCTCGACGCATTCGTCATCCAGGCGGGGCCCGACGTCTTCCAAGGTTCGCCGGACACCGTCCTGCCCGCCACCGTCGTGGTCGACGACGGGGACAGCGGCATGCAGGTCTCTCTCACCTTTTCGGCGGCGCCCGGCGTCGAGCCGCCCTGGTTTCTACAGGGCGATCGCGGGATCACACCGGCTCCCGCCGCCGGCATTTACTACAGCTGGCCCCAGTGTCCGGTAACGGGAACCATCTCCGTCGGCGGGATGACCTGTTCCGTTACGGGAACCGGCTGGATCGACCACCAACTGATGATGAACCCGGTCCCGCCGCCCAGCCCCATCATGCCGCCCCCGAAGCCCCTTCGGACCACGTTTTTCGGGTGGAACTGGTGTCAGTTCAATCTCACGAACGGCGATGCATTCACGGGCTCTTGCAGCCAAAACGGCGAGGTCTGGAGCACGCGGCCCGCGGCCATCGGAGCGTATGTCAAAAGGACGAACGCGGGCTGGAGCCCACAATTCTGCGCGGGCGACCCCACCTGGAACTTCGATGATCTCGTTCCGGTGCTCGACAACGCGCTTCAGCCGGCGAGTTTCGAGTACGCGTCAAAGAGCATCGATCCCGCGGTCGCGCCGTTCACGGTCGTCCTGAAGGCGCAGCCGCTCCACTTGGACGGGTCGTTCTACAATCCGAACATGTCGGTGTTTTCCGAGGTCGCGGCGGACGTCGCGGGTGAGCTTCTGATTTCAGGCGGGCGACAAGCTCTGACCGGGGCCGGCTATTGCGAGACGAACGGGTTTGAGGTGACCGCCACCTATCGCGCTCGCGCGCTGGAGTTCCTTGGAGTCGCCGACGTGGGAGTCGCCGACTTGCCGGAGTGACGGCTCGTGCCTGATGTCTTCATCTCCTATGCCCGCGATTGGCAGGCCGAGGCCGAGGCCGTCGAGCGCGGGCTTCTGTCCAGCGGCTATTCGGTCTGGCGTGACAATGCGCTGCCGGTGCATCGGCCCTACGGCGATGTCATCGAAGAGCACCTTACCCAGGCTCGAGCCGTGGTCGTCCTGTGGTCGGACGCCGCCTCCAGATCGGAATGGGTGAGGTCGGAGGCGAACAGGGCGCTCAAGCTCGGCAAGCTCGTGCAGGCGTCCCTCGACCTGACCCTTCCGCCGATGCCGTTTGATCAGCTTCAGTGCGCCGATCTGCGGGGCGGGCCGACGAACACGGCCGGTTGGACCAAGGTCCTGGAGAGTGTCGCGCACCTGGTCGCGGCATCGCGGACGCCCGATCCGCCGGCGCCCGGCCCCGACGCGGCGGGCGCGAAGCCGCGCGAGCGACTTCTCGCCGTGCTTCCCTTCGACAATCTATCCGGGGACCCCGACTTCAAATACTTCTCCGACGGCGTCGCCGACGAGATCCTGCATGTCCTCGCCAAGACCACCGACATCAAGATCGTCGCCCGTTCCTCCAGTTTCCAGCTCCGGGATGCCCGGAAATCCCCCGCAATCGTGCTCGCCGAATTGCACGCCACGCACCTGCTCGACGGAACGGTGCGCCGGGCCGGGTCCAGGGTCCGCGTCACCGCGGAACTGGTGGACTGCATAAACCAGGAGCGCCTCTGGGGCGACCGCTACGACAACAGCCTCTCGGACATTCTGGCGCTGCAGGACGAAGTGGCCGAGGCGGTGGCGAACGCGCTGAAGAGCGCGTTCGCGCCCCGGGCGAGCCGCAGCGTCAATCCGGTAGCCTATGACTTCTACCTGCGGGCTCGTCAGATGAGTCCGGAGCGGCTGCTGTTCGACGTGCAGCTCCTTGAGGAGGCCGCGGCGCTCGATCCCGACTTTGCACCGACCTGGGAAAGTCTGGCCTTGACCCACGCCGCGCTCGGCCGTTTCACCGCGACCGACCCGGCCTCGGTCGCTGTCTATCGCGCGAAGATGGACCTCGCCTTGGCGCGCGCCTTGGCGCTCAACCCGCTGTCGTCGGCGGCGCGGTACGCCGAGATGCACATGATGCCGACATGCGGTGCGTTCGCCGAGATGGAGCGGTTGGCGGCCGAGGCTCTCAGCCTCGGCGCTGGTGAGGTCCTGGGGCTCAGCGTGGCCAGTTCCGTCGCGGCCACCGTAGGTCGTCTGCGGGCCGCGCTGGCTTACGGCGAACAGGCCTACCTCTCCGACCGGCTCAATCCGATCACCGTAGGTTGGTATGCCGCGCTGCTCGCGACCAACGGCCGATCGCGGGAGGCGATGACGGTGTTCGACGAAGCCATCGAGCGCTGGCCCAACGATGGCTTCATTCGCACCACGGCGCTCGGCAAGGACATCGAAAACCTGGACTGGGACTCCTTCAAGCGCCACGTCAACCACCCCGGCGATCTGGGTGTCTATCAGCCCTGGTTCGAAGCCGTCGTTGCGTCGGGCGGCGATCTCAGGGACTGGTGTCCCGACATCGTGGCCCGCTGGGTCGCGACCGAACGCCACGTGCTCGAGGCCACGCGCAACGTTCGGTTTACCGTCATCGGACACATGGCGCGGCAAGGGCTGCTCGAGGAGGTGTTCGCGATGATCGATCAGGCCTCGTTCGCCAACCTTTACACCCCCGATGGCCGACTGCCGACCGGAGACGCCACCTTGGCCGTGCTCTTCGAACCCGTTTCCACCGTGCTGAGGCAGGACGTTCGCTTTGTCCGCCTCTGCGCACGCCTGGGTTTCTGTGAATATTGGGCGAAGACGGAACGATGGCCGGATTGCGCTGACGAAGTCTCTTCGCTCTACGATTTCAGAGCCGAGGCGCGAGCGCAGGCGCATCTTCGGAGCGCGGAACTCCGCTCATAGCCAAGGCCGGGCGACGCCGACTGTCTCGTGAACCCCGCGGCCTGCGCCCGCTGAAGGCGATATTCGCGTCGCGACGTCCTGAAGGCGTCAACCAAGCGTCCGGAATTCGCTAGACAGCGGCAGGCCAGTCTCCAATATGATTGCGAATGAGAAAGATCGTCGGCCGGCGGGCCGCCGACAACCACCGGGAGAAGCGCCATGGATATCGAACTCGTCGTCGAAGGTTTGAAGTTCCCCGAGGGACCGATCGCCATGAACGACGGCTCGGTGATCCTCACCGAGATCGAGGGCAAGACCCTGACCCGCGTCTCGCCCAGCGGCCAGAAGACCATCGTCGCCGAAACCGGCGGCGGCCCCAACGGCGCGGCGATCGGACCGGACGGCGCGATCTATGTGACCAACAACGGCGGCTCGTTCGAGTGGCTGAAACAGGACGGCCTGACGATCCCGGGGCCGACCCCGGCCAGCCACACCGGCGGCTATATCCAGCGCGTCGACATCGCCACCGGCAAGGTCGAGACCATCTACAGCGCCTGCGACGGCCGCAAGTTCGCCGGCCCCAACGACCTGGTGTTCGACAAGCAGGGCGGCTTCTGGTTCACCGATCATGGGACCACCCACCCCGAAGTCCGCGGCCACGGAGCGCTCTATTACGCCACCACCGACGGCGCCCACATCGTGCGCGCCCGTGATCACCTGATCTCGCCCAACGGCGTCGGCCTCTCTCCCGACGAGACGGTGGTCTACATGGCCGACACCCATCTGGGCCGGCTTTACGCTTTCGATCTGGAAGGCCCGGGCAAGATGGGTCCGCCGGCCGGTTTCGCGCCCGGCCGGGTGATCCACAACCTGCCCGGCTTCCAGCTGCTGGACAGCCTGGCCGTTGAGGCCGGCGGCAAGGTCTGCGTCGCGACGATCGTCAACGGCGGGATCACCGCCTTCGATCCCGACGGCTCGACCGAACACTTCGCCTTCCCAGATATCCTGACCACCAACATCTCCTTCGGCGGGGCCGACATGCGCGACGCTTGGGTGACCTGCTCGTCGACCGGCAAGCTCTACAAATGCCGCTGGCCCAGGCCGGGCCTGAAGCTGAACTTCAACGCCTGAGCTGGGCGAGGCGAGAGGACCGCCGATGACCGACGCCACGATCAAGACGCGAAGCCTTCCCGGCGCGACACGGGATTTCAGCCGGGCGTTCGAGGATCTGGAACGGTTCGGCTACGCGATCGTCGAGGGCGCGCTCAGTCCGGATCGCGTGGCGACCCTGCGCGCGAGGGTCGTCGAACAGGCCCACGGGGAGGACGCCCAGGGCGTCGGCTTCCATGACGGCAAGGCCAACCAGCGGATCTGGATGCTGCCTAACAAGGGCCGGATCTTCCGCGACCTGATGCTGGACCCTTTGGTCGACACCTTCATGGGCGCCCTGCTGGGCAGGGACTTCCTGCTCTCGAGCCTGACAGCCAATATCGCCCGACCGGGCGGCGTGCCGATGTATCTGCACACCGACCAGGGCTATGTCGACTTCTGGACGCCCAAGCCGCTGGTGGCGAACGTCGCCTGGATGCTCGACGACTTCACCGAGGCCAACGGCGGCACCCGGCTGGTCCCCGGCAGCCACCTCAACACCGAGCGGGTCGACCACGCCCTCGCGGACACCGTTGCGGCGGAAGGTCCGGCCGGCGCGGCGCTGATCTTCGACGGACGGCTGACCCACGGCACCGGCGCCAACCTGACAGCAAGCGAGGAGCGTCACGCCATCCTTTCCTATCATTGCCGGCCGTTCGTCCGGCAGCAGGAAAACTATTACCTGGGCCTGGATCCCGAGTTGCGGCGCACCGAGCGCGGCGTGTTCCTGCGGCGGTTGGGCTACTGGATCTGGGCCGGCCTCGGCCGCACCAACGAGCCCGGAGAGAAGGGGGCGCTGGCGCCGTTGACCGCCCCGATCGGGCCGCTAGACGCCGCCGGACGACCTATCATCGAAGCCTGAATCCGCCGCCAAGAAACCCATGAAAGGAAACCCGCGCCATGCCGCTACCCCAGGACATCACCGCCTTCAATCAGGACCTCGTCGACACGGTCTATGCGACCAGCCAGATGGACTGGATCGAGACCACCCCGGGCCAGGCCTGGATGAAGATACTGTGGACCGGTTCGGAGACCGGAACCTGGGCGGTGATCCTGAAATGGGCCAAGGGCTATGTGGCCCCGG
>JANYFU010000446.1 GCA_025359665.1 Caulobacteraceae bacterium | reverse complement strand
TTGGCAACCTTGCGGAGGGCCGAGTTGGGCTTCTTCGGCGTCACCGTATAGACGCGCGTGCAAACGCCACGACGCTGGGGCGAGCCCTTCAAGGCCGGAACCTTGTTACGGGCCACTTTGTTGACGCGCGGCTTGCGGATCAGTTGGTTGACTGTCGGCATTGTCTCTTTCGTTAAAACTGGGCGCCCGCCCCCGGAAACGGGAACGAGCGGGTCGGCTCTCTAGATCTCTCGGGGACAACAACACCGATCATCCGAAAAACGCGAACGGCGCCGAAACGCTATGAGCGACCTCGGCGCGTCGGGCCATCCGCCCGCGGGACTTCGCGTTTGACGGGGCCGATCAGACAGAGGGCCTCGAAACGAGCGCGCCTGTTACTCGCGAAGGGTCGGATAGTCAACGGTCACACATGTCCGCCACGGGCATGCGCCGCGAAATGCTGACCCCATCGCTTGGGTGGCGGGATGCGATTGACGCGGATCGCTCCAGACCCGAAGACCTGCCGGACGACAGGCCCGGTGACCTTGGCCACGGTCACTCCCCCCGACCCGGCGATGGTGGCGTGCAGGCTATCGGCGACGCCGCCGAAGGTTACCGATCCCGATCCGGCGATCGCGATCGTCATCGCGCCGACCGATCCGGCGGTGACCGTGATATTTCCCGCCCCGGCCACGCGGCCGTCAAACGGCCCGGACAGGGTGGCGACCGTCACATCGCCCGAACTGCTGGAAACCGCTTTCAGGCCGCCCCGGATGTCCCCCGCCGACACACTGCCCGAGCCGACGACGCTGAGATCGCTAGGTCCCGCCGCGCCCGCGTGCAGGTCTCCCGCGCCGGCCTGGTTGAGGTGCAATCGTCCCAGGACATCGGCGATTTTCCAATCGCCGCAACCTTCATTGGTGAAATCCACGCTGGCGCTCGGACCGATCTCGCCAAACACCCCGTCGGTGACCGTCAGCCGAACCGCCATCGGGGTGCGAACCACCAGTTCCGGAAGCTGGTCGTAAGGTATGGCGCTTTGCCCCCAGATCGCCACCGACCGGCTGCCATCGGCCGCGCGGCAGCCATGCACGCGGCGAGCGACATCCCCACTCAGATAGTAGCGGTCGCCAAACTTGCGCACCCGAAGCGGCAGGCGCGGATCGGAACGCGAGATGGTCACGGCGATATCCGATCGCGACTCAGGGATCACCGTCACGCGCGCGGCGACCCCGCGAATCTCGATCGAAGGCGACGCGAGGGCGGCCGAGGCGCTAGCCAAGACGGCGCCGAGGGCGCCAATCGCTAGGCGGAGCCGCATGCAATTCTCCAAAACCTTCCGACAATGACTCTAGCAAAAAAGGCGTCGCCGCGCAGCGTGATTCGCGGTGAATACGGGGAAGAGACTGGAGCGGGTAGCGGGAATCGAACCCGCGTCCTCAGCTTGGAAGGCTGCTGCACTACCTCTGTGCTATACCCGCGCGTCCAGATCCTCTCACGAAAGCGCGTGGTGGGGGAAGCAGGACTCGAACCTGCGAAGGCGTACGCCAGCGGATTTACAGTCCGCCCCCTTTGCCACTCGGGACATTCCCCCCGACGCGCTTCCGAGAAAGACCGATCCTGGGGCCGCCGGGCAAACCGGGGTTTACCCGATTCACCTTTGAAAAGCCTGCCGATCACACGCCCAAGCCATGTTAGGAGCATGAACAGAAGCCCATCCCGGACCCCAAAAACGGAGCGCGTCTTATAGTGGCGTCCAACCATCAACGCAACGACCGCGGCGCCGGCCATCGCCAAAACACCAGCGCCGGGCCCGATCACGCGGCCGGCGCGGGTCACCGCAAACGGCTCGAGGAAGCGCGCGCCGAGTGGCTGTGGGGATGGCATACGGTGGCGGCGGCTCTGGAAAACGTGGCGCGACCCAAGGCCAAGCGGCTGCTGGCCACGCCGGACCGGGCGCACCAGCTCAAGGCTCGATTCGGCGACGCGGTCGGCGTGGAACTGACGGAAAACCCGGCCCTGTCGCAGATTCTGCCTCCCGGCGCCGTGCACCAGGGCGTGGGTATGCGGACCCCGCCGCTCGAACCGACCGACCTTGATGTCCTGGCCACCCCGGCCAAGGGTTTCCTGATCATGCTCGACCAGGTCACCGACCCGCAGAATGTCGGGGCCATCTTTCGCAGCGCCGCGGCCTTCGGGGCGCGCGGCGTGATCGTCCAGGACCGGCACGCGCCGTTGCTCACCGGCGCCCTCGCGAAGGCAGCCGCCGGGGCGATCGATAAAATTCCCCATGCGCGCGAGGTCAATCTGTCGCGGGCGCTCGAGCGGTTGGAAGCGATCGGCTGGCGTGCGGTGGCGCTCGACGGCGGGGCGCCGGCGGTGCTTTCGGAAGTGCTCGACGGAGGCCCCACCGTGCTGGTTATGGGCGCCGAGGGCGAGGGCGTGCGCCGTCTGGTGCGTGAACACTGCGACGCCCTGGCCAACATCCCGATGCCCGGAGGCTTCGAAAGCCTGAATGTTTCGGCCGCCGCCGCGGTGGCGCTCTACGAGGCCAGCCGACCCCGCTGATCTTCCTGTCAATCGCCGCCGCCGAATCGCGCCGTCCAGGCGGCGATGTCGGCCTCCTCGATCTTGCGGAACAGCACCGGCGGCGTGGTGATCTTCAACCCGGCGGGCGCGCGCGATAGCTCGGCTCGGGCGTCGGTGGATGGCCAGACCGGCGGCCAGGCCTCACCTACCGCCAGGGCCATGGTCTCGGCGGCGAAGGGGATCACCGGCGCGCTGACCCGGGCGTAGAGCCCCACCAGATTGATCGCCGTGCGCACGATCACCGCGGCCCGCGCGGGATCGGTCTTGATCGCCGTCCACGGCGCGCCTTCCTGCAGATATTCGTTGCCCAGCACCCAGAGCGCCCGCAGCGCCTGAGCGGCCTTGCGGACCTCGATGGTTTCGAACTGGTCGGTCAGGTCGGCGATTCGCGCCGAGACCTCCCCAAACAGTTTCTCTTCCAGCGGCCCGGGTTCGCCGTCGCGCGGGACTACGCCCTCAAAGCGGGTGTCGCAGAACTTCAGGATCCGGTTGACGAAATTACCGAGCACGTCGGCCAGATCTCGGTTCACCGCCGCCGTCAGCTGCTCCCAGGTAAAGGCGCTGTCTGAGTGTTCGGGGCTGTTGGCGGTCAGGTACCAGCGCCAGCAGTCAGGGGGCAGAATCTCCAGGGCCGCGTCCATGAACACCCCCCGGCCCTCCGAGGTGGAGAACTTGCCTCCGTACCAGTTAAGCCAGTTGAACGCCTTGAGCAGGTCGACGGTCTTCCAGGGCTCGCCGGAGCCGATGATGGTGGCGGGGAAACTGACGGTGTGGAAGGCGACATTGTCCTTGCCCATGAACTCGACGTAGCGCACGTCGCTCGCGCCTTCGTCCTCGCGCCACCACGACCGCCAGTCGCCGCCGTTGGCTTGCGCCCACTCCTCGGTGGCGGCGATATATTCGATCGGGGCGTCGAACCAGACGTAGAACACCTTGGATTCAAAGCCGGTGCGGGGTTGTCCGCCCCGGGTCACCGGCACGCCCCAGGCCAGGTCGCGGGTGATGCCGCGATCGATCAGCCCCTCATCCAGGTGTTTCAGGGCGATCGAACGGGCCAGGCCGGAGAACTCGGCCTTGGAATCGAGCCATCCCCGAATCTCACCCTGCAGGCGCGACTGCAACAGATAAAGGTGCCGGGTCTCACGGGTCTCCAGGTTGCGCGAGCCAGAGATCACCGAATAGGGATTTATCAGGTCGATCGGATCGAGCAGCGAATTGCAGTTGTCGCACTGGTCCCCCCTCGCCTTCTCGAAGCCGCAGACCGGGCAGGTCCCCTCGATGTAGCGATCGGGCAGGAAGCGGCCGTCGTCGATCGAATAGACCAGCTTGTCGGTGCGCTCCTCGATCAGGCCCCGGTCTTCCAGGACGTTGGCGAAGTGCTGCGTCAGGCGGGCGTTCTGGGGCGAGGACGAGCGGCCGAACCAATCCCAGGACAGGCCGAACGCCCGGCCGATATCGTGCTGGAGCGCATGCTGTTCCTGGCAATAGGTAAAGACGTCCTGCCCGGCGGCCGCGGCGGCCAGTTCGGCCGGGGTGCCGTGCTCGTCGGTGGCGCAGACATACAGCACCTCGCGGCCCCGGGCGCGCTGGAAGCGGGCGTAAACGTCGGCCGGCAGCATCGATCCCGCCAGGTTGCCCAGGTGTTTGACGCCGTTGATATACGGAAGGGCGGAAGTGATCAGGATGCGCGACATGGCGCGGCATATAGGCCAGGGACGCGGGTTTTCCCAAGACTCGTTGCCACCAACGCCGGTCGTGCGGCATAAGCGGCGAATGGTTGGCCGGCTTAGCTCAGTTGGTAGAGCAGCGCTTTTGTAAAGCGAAGGTCGCGGGTTCGAATCCTGCAGCCGGCGCCATCACTCATCCTTTCCGACCCGGCGCGTCCAGTCCGGCGGGAGCCCCAGATCGATGCAAAGCCGCTCCACCGTTTCGTCCAGGCGACGGTCTTCCACACCCAGATAGACGCAATCTTCGGTGTGGCCTTCCTCGATCGCCTCCCTAGGGTCACGGTGTTCGGTTTCCGTCAGGGCCGCTCTATCAACCACGCTAGCGTCCCGATCCTCCACCTTGTCACGAGCGGTCTTGCGGCTGGTCTCTCGGGCGAGAGACTCGCCCGCATTGAGGGCTCGCAGGGCTTCTTCGGCGCGAATCTCCATAGTCATGGTCTCGCGAATGGCGCGGGAGATCTTGGCGAAGGCGCCGGCAGGATCGACGCACGATGATTTCGACGCCGGGAGCTTTGCGGAAACGACAATGTCACCGTTAGTCGCCGCAGATACGGTGGCGGCCTCATCCTCGGCCAGAACGCGGCGTTGGAGGGTTCGCGTCAGCTCCATGCCGATATTGGTCAGTTCTTCGAGAATACGCAGACGGCGCGCGGCGCGGAGGATAGCGGGGCCGAAAAGGTCCAGATTATCGTTCGCGGCCGGATCGTCGTCGGACAACGCGGTGAACAGCGGCGGGGCGGAGTGGGTTGCGGCATGGGGCATAGAGAAAAGATAGACTATTGCATTATGCAAATCAAGACGCCGATGGAGATAAATTCATCCCATCGCCAAAGGACGCTATCTTCACACGCTCGGAGCTATGCCGCGGCCGCGAGCGATTGCTGCAGAGTCTTCACTCGCTCGCGCAGGCGGGGCGCCGCCGAGCTTGACGCGAACATCGACAGGGCCACGGCGAAGCCGAACTGCGTCTCGGCGCGAAGCTGGTCGAGTGAGATGGCGTTGGCCATCCAATCTTCGATCGCGCCGCTGAACACATGGATAAGCAGCGTGGCCAGGGCGTTGGCGTCGGTCGACGGCTTGAGCTGGCCCTCATCGATCGCGGCGCGCACAAGGCCGCGCCAAAACCGGATGCGCGGTTCACGCAAGGCGGCGTCCAGACCGGCATCCGCCTCCTGAAAGGGCGGACGCCACAGCAGCGCGCGCTGCAGCTTGGGGTCGGCCCGATAGATTTCGGTGGCGAAGTCGACGGTATCGAAAATGCGCTCGATGGCATCGCCAGCCGCGACCGCCGTCACGCGATCCTTGAACCGCTCGAGGTCCTGGTCGAACACCGTCGACAGGATCGCCTGCTTGGAATCGAACAGCTTGTAGAGGGTCGAGACGGCGACCTCGGCGCGGGCCGCGACCATTTTCATGGACAGCGCCTCACGCCCGACCTCACGCAGCAGGTCATAGGCCGCGGCGACGATACGGGCGCGCCGCTCGGCTTTCGCCTGCTCCCGGCGCGTAACCTCCAAGGCCGGGGTCTCCAAGGCCGGGATCTCCAAGGACGGGGCGAGAGACAGGGTCAGATCGTTCTCCACTGTCAGCTCAGGTGCGTGCACGAAAATTTTCGGAATGCATGACGAAAATTTCTTGACAAAATCGGAATGAGTTCCGTATTTTTAGCCGTGTCAGAGCGAGGCCGCAAGCTGTTCGGCGCGCCAGCTCGGGTGAGCCAGCGCATCCAGCAACAACGGGAGACCGCGGCGATGCCCCAGCCGAGCCAGTCGATCATTATCCACCACATCGAAGGCCGGCGATCGGAGCGGATCGCCTGGCTATGCGAAGAATTCGGCTGGCCCTACGAACTGAAGTATGTTCCGGGCGACCTGATCGCTTCGCTCGACGCACTCGGTGAAGCCCATGTCATGCGCATGGCGCCGATCGTCGAGGATGGCCCACTCAAGATGGTCGAGTCCGGCGCTATCCTCGAATATCTCCTGCTGCGTTATGGCGGTGGACGTTTTCGTCCAGCCGATGACGCGCGGGAGATGGCCGACTACTTGCAATGGCTACATTTCGCCGAAGGCTCGGGCATGTTCCGCGCCTTGATCGAGCGTATGATCCTGCAACTGACAGACAACAAGCCGCCGGAGGATATCGCTTACGTCTACATCGGCGCCAGCAGGCGAGTGCTCGACTTTGCCGAGGCGGCGCTCGGCGAGAGCCCCTATTTCGCTGGCGACGCTTTCACGGCAGCCGACATCATGATGCACTTCCCCCTGCGCGCCGCGGGCCTGGTGCTGGAGCCATCGGCGGACCTGACGGCGATCTTCACGGACGCGCGCTCCGGACTCGGCGCCTACCCCAACATCAACGCCTTCCTGGATCGGATCGTGGCCCGGCCAGCGTTTCAGCGCGCCATGGCCACTACCATGCCCAACGGGCCACCGCCGAGGTAGCACCATGCCCAATCTGTTCACCCCCTACACCCTCAAGGGCGTCACCCTACGCAACCGCACCGTCATGTCGCCGATGACCATGTACCGCTCGGTCGACGGTCTGATGAATGACTTTCACGTCATGCTGCTCGGTTCTCGCGCCGCTGGCGGGTTCGGGCTGGTCTTCCCCGAGCAGCTCGCCATCACGCCGGACGGGCGCACCAGCACCGGTTGCGGCGGCATTTACGACGACGCCCAGATCGAAGGCCTGGCCCGCGTCACGGCCATCATCAAGGACATGGGCGCCATGCCCGCCATTCAACTGGGTCACACTGGCCGCAAGGGCAGCGAGGTGAAGCCCTGGCAGGGTGGCGCCCAGCTTCCGCCCGGCGATCCGGACGGCTGGCAGGTTCGAGGTCCGTCCGCCGTCGCCTACGGGGGCAAGCACAACCATCCGGTGCACCAGCTCAGCGAGGCTGAGATCAAGGCGATCCACCAAGCCTATGCCGATGCGGCGCGCCGCGCCCTGGACGCCGGCTTCGAGTGGCTGGAGATGCATTTCGCCCATGGCTATCTCGGCTCCAGCTTCTTCTCGCCGCTGGCCAACAAGCGCACCGACAAATACGGCGGCAGCCTGGAAAACCGCGTTCGCTTCCATCTGGAGGCGCTGGACGCGGTGCGCGCAGTCTGGCCCGAACGCCTGCCACTGACCGTCCGCCTGGGGTCGGACGACCTGCACGACGACGGCGTTCAGTTCGACGACGCGGTGGTCGCGATCGGTCTGATGAAGACGCACGGCGTCGATTTCGCCGACGTCAGCCTGGGCTTCAACACCCCGGACATGCGGGAGAACCCTCTGAACCAGATGGCTTTCATGGTCGAGCGCGGCGCGCGGGTGCGGCGGGAGGTCGGCATCCCGGTCGGCGTCAGCTGGAACCTGGGACTGCCAGCGGTCGCCGACCAGATGATCCGAAGCGAGATGATCGACCTGGTCTTCCTGGGCCGTCCGGCGCTGTCCAATCCACATTGGCCGGTATGGGCGGCGCGCGAACTGGATCATCCGGATCCGTTCTCGCTGGTGCCCGAGGACTGGGCCTGGTGGCTGCGCAACTTCCGCGCGCACGAGGCGTGCATCGGATGGCCACTACCGGGCGGGACGACGGCGATAGCCGCCGAATAGGGTCGTCGCGAAGGCGGACGTCGCCCCCCAGGCTGCCGGCAGACATACGATCGCGCTGGTCTGACGCGCGCGCGCCTTTCAAATCCGCTCGTCATCGTGCAAACGCGCGGGCGCGTGATTGTTATCCTCTCCCCCCCGAGGCGTGAATGAAGCCTCTGACCGCCTGGGCGCTGACCACCGGGGAAGCTGGGATGCGCACCCAGGCTCGGGGGCTGGCAGAGGCGGTCGCCGATGTGGTGGTGGAAAAGACCGTCGCGGGGGGCTTCGCCTGGCCCTGGAAACTGGGCGTCGGACGCGGCCCCGTGTCGCCACCCTGGCCGGACGTGGTGATCAGTTGCGGTCGGCGGTCGGCGGCCAGAGCCATCGCCATCCGTAAGGCCAGTGGCGGACGGGTGCTGACGGTGCACGTCCAGGATCCGCGCGGCCGCGCCGACTCTTTCGACTTGGTGATCGCCATGGAGCATGACCGGATCGTCGGCGGCGACAACGTCATCAAGGTCGCCACGGCCCTCCACGACCTGACCCCGACGAAGCTGGCGACCGCCGGCCGCGAATGGGCGGACCGATTTGGGCCGCTCGGGCAACCGTTGACCGGCGTCGTGCTGGGCGGCGATCTGAAAGGCCGCCCATTCAGCCTCGCGGATGGCCAGAAGCTGCTGAAGGGCCTGACGCAGCTAAAAACCGAGACAGGTTGCGGCCTGGCCATCACCCCCTCGCGGCGAACGCCAGGGGCCGTACGCGACCTGTTCGCCGCCGCTTTCGCCGACGATTCCCGGGTGTTTCTATGGGACCTGGCGGGCGAAAATCCCTATCGCGGTATTCTGGCGCTGTCGGATCGGCTGGTGGTGACTAGCGACAGCGTCTCGATGGTGTCGGAAGCCCTGTCGGCGCCGCATCCGGTGGAGGTGTTCGACCTGGGCTTTGCCCGCCATGTCGGT
>JANYFU010000420.1 GCA_025359665.1 Caulobacteraceae bacterium | reverse complement strand
ACGCCGATCCGTTGCGCGGTCGCCGACTTCCAGGCGCGAGACGGGGTGCTGACCGCTCAGCGCATCGTGCTCGACACTGGGGTTGTCCTGGTCTCGGGCTCCGGCAATATCGATCTGCGCCAGGAGACCGTCGATCTGCGCCTTTCCGGCAAACCCAAAAAGTTTCGGATCGTCCATCTGAATGCGCCGATCACCATCAAGGGCTCCTTTGTCGCCCCCAAAGTCGGCGTGGATGTCATCAAGGCCGCGCCACAGGCCCTGGTCGCCGCGGCCGTCGGCGTGTTCGCGGCGCCGCTGGCGGCGATCCTGCCGTTCGTCAGTCCGGGCCTCGCCGCCGACGCCGACTGCGCCGCTCTGGTGTCGGCCGCCAATGATCGCGGCGCTCCAGTCAAGCGGCGTTGATGAGATAGTCTAGCCCGACCTTGCCTCCGGGCTCTGGCGGGCGTAGTGACGCGCTCCCAGATTTTTCAGGAGAGTTGACGATGGGCTACCGCGTGGCCGTGGTCGGCGCCACCGGCGCTGTCGGGCGCGAGATGATGAATATCCTCGAGGAACTGGAGTTCCCCGTGGACGAGATTCACGCCATCGCCTCGCGAAAGTCCATTGGCATTGAGGTCGGCTGGAAAGCCGGTGTCGTCAAGATCAAGGACGTCGCCCAGTTCGACTTCTCCACCGTCGACGTGGTGCTGATGAGCGTCTCGGGCGCGTTCTCCAAGGAATGGGCGCCCAGGATCGCCGCCGCCGGCCCGATCGTGATCGACAACTCGTCCGCCTGGCGGATGGACCCCGACGTGCCGCTGATCGTGCCGGAGGTGAACCCCGACGCCGTCGCCCTGGCCCGGCGCAAGAACATCATCGCCAATCCCAACTGCTCCACCGCCCAACTGGTGGTGGCTTTGAAGCCGTTGCATGACGCCGCGAGGATCAAGCGCGTGGTGGTCTCGACCTATCAGTCGGTGTCGGGCGCGGGCTCCGAG
The DNA here is from genome assembly GCA_025359665.1 of Caulobacteraceae bacterium. GTDB lineage: Bacteria > Pseudomonadota > Alphaproteobacteria > Caulobacterales > Caulobacteraceae > Acaudatibacter. The sequence goes on along the minus strand of JANYFU010000420.1, from coordinate 1,955 downwards.
GGCATGGATGAGCTGTGGAACCAGACCAAGGGCGTGTTCGTCCTGGGCTCCCCGCCGCCGTCGGTATTTCCCAAGCAGATCGCCTTCAACGTCATCCCCTACATCGGCGAGTTCCGCGATGACGGCTATACCGACGAAGAAGCCAAGATGTGGCAGGAAACCCACAAGATGATCGACCCGTCGATCAAGCTGACGGTCACCTGCGTGCGGGTGCCGGTGATGGTCGGTCACTCCGAGGCGGTCAACATCGAGTTCCACGACCACCTCGACGAGGACGACGCCCGCGACATCCTGCGCGACGCCCCAGGCGTGCTGGTGATCGATAAGCGCGACTCCACCGGCTACATCACACCCAAGGAGGCCCAGGGCGAGTTCGCGGTCTATGTCTCGCGCATCCGCAACGACAGCACCGTCGAGCATGGCCTCTCGATGTGGGTGGTGTCCGACAACCTGCGCAAGGGCGCGGCGCTCAACGCGGTGCAGATCGCCCAGCTGCTCGACGAACGCGGCCTGATCGGACGCAAGGTTCTGGCGTGACTTCCGGGGCGTCCGGAGCCGCCGCAAGCGGCTCCAGCCGCCCGGCCTTGATCGCTTCGATAATCAACAATCTGCTCTGGGGCGGAGCGCCGCTGCTGTTCATGGCGCTGGGCCGCGCCGGCGCCACCTCATGGGAGATTGTCGCTCACCGCGCCATGTGGTCGGCGCCCTGGGCCGCCCTGCTGGTGCTGGTGGCGGGGCAGGGCGGCCAGGTGTGGCGGGTGCTGCGCGAGCCTCGCACCCTGGGCCTGCTGCTGCTGTCGGCGGTCTCGATCGCAACGGGCTGGTCGCTCTATGTCTGGGCGGTCAACCATGGCCGCAACCTCGAATCCAGTCTCGGCTATTACATCAACCCGTTGATGAACATGGCCGCCGGCGCCGTGCTGTTCCGTGAACGGATCGACAAGGTCGGCATGGCCGCCATCGCCCTGGCGGTGATCGGCGTGGCGATCCAGACCGTGGCGCTGGGCCACCTGCCGGTAATCTCCCTGGTGCTGGCCACTACCTTCTGGATCTACGGCCTGATCCGCCGCCAGGTGAATGTCGACGCCCAGGCCGGGCTGCTGGTCGAGTGCCTGTTCATGGCCGGGCCGGGGATCATCGGGGTGATCTGGCTGCACAACACCGGCCAGGGCATGTTCGGTCACCAGCTGGGCTCCTCGCTGCTGATGACCCTGGTCGGCCCGGTCACCGTCATCCCGCTGGCCCTGTTCGCCTGGGCGGCGCGGCGCCTCAGCTTCGCGACCATGGGCTTCCTGCAGTTCCTCAGCCCAACGGTCGGCTTTACGATCGGCGTCTGGATCGGCGAGCCCCTGACCCCGCTTCGCCTGCTGTCGTTCGTGTTCATCTGGGCCGGGGCGGGCATGTTCGCCTTCGGCGCCTGGCGGGCCGCGCGGCGCGTTCAGAGCGAGGCGTAGGCCGCTTCAATCAGCCGCCGGGCGCGGGAATCGGCGATCAGCTCGGCGCTTTGGCGGTTCATCACATAGGCCCCGGAAATCCCCCGCTCCGGGTCGGCAAACGCGCAGCTGCCGCCCCAGCCAGAATGGCCGAGGGTCTCGCGGCCGGGACCGTAGATCCACAGGCCGTCGTTGCGGATGAACCCGGCGCCCCAGCTCATCTCATAGGGCAGCACAAGGTCGCGGCCGGCGATCCGTTCACGGCCCGCCTCCGCCGCCATTCCCGGCCGCAGCACGCTCTCGCCGTCCAACCGGCCGTCATCGGCCAGGATGGCCATCAGCCGCGCCAGGGCCGGCGCGGTGGCGTGGCCGTTGGCCGAGGGGATTTCCGCCCGGCGCCAGGTCGCTTCATCGACGCCGCCCGGCGAGGCCCATTTGGTGAAGAACGCCAGGCGCTTGGCCTCGGTGATTTCGCCGAGCTCCGGCATCGCCGGCGGCCGGCGCACCTGGGCGCACCGGGCG